>JBHEKV010000198.1:0-25907 GCA_041859235.1 Ignavibacteria bacterium
TCTTTTCCCTTTGATTCATAATCAGAAAAATCACTGAGTATTGGCGAGATCTCAACGGAGCCTTCATATACCCTGACTATATCAATGCTGTCTCCGGCATCAACCAGTACCTCGTGGGAGTACCTTGTTTTGTTGTGTATAACCGAAGATCTTTTGCCCTTGGTGCTCAATTTTGATTTTTCAGAAGGCGGAGAATCATAAGTAACTTTTCCTTTGATAATAAGTACCTTCTGGGCAAGCTCGCCCTGCAGTTCAATCTTCAATTGTTCGCAAATTACATCGAGCAGGGGAATTTTCATCAGCGCAAATTCGTGTGCTGTCATAAAAAAACGACCTATGCGGTTGGGATCACTTTTCATGAACACCGCAACGGATATCATTGCGCCGGCACCGGTTTCAATTATTGTACCGTCTGAAAGGATATCACCTTCTTTCAAAGTATCATCTTTGAGTATATATGAAGTATCGGGCGTGCCGCACATATTGCCTATGTGAATTTTGCGGACTGTACCGAAAGCATAGCCTTTAAGCTTAACAACCTTCCATGAACACGGGTAGTATCCGCCGTCGTAATTCCCGGGGTTTGAGTTATCGCCATCAAACAGCAGCGAATCATGGGGTCCGCCTGTGTTGCCGGAAAGATCTGCTGAAAATGTAAAGTTTATTGCCCCGGCAAACATGATAAATAATAGTGCTAAAAATAGATAATTTTTCATAATATGTGGTATTATTTTATTAAACCGATCTTTATTACTTTTATAAACCTTGTCTGAACGATAATGATATTTTCAGATTATTTTTCAAACATAATTTCCATCATTTCACAAGTATCATTTTCACAGTTTTACTGAAATGCCTGTCATCGCCTTCGGCATCCAGGATGTAAAAATATACCCCGCTTGCAAGCATAGAACCATCAAAATCAACGGAATAAAAGTCTGCTTCAAGAATTCCGTTCACAATGGTTTTTACTTCTTTACCCAGTATATCGTAGATCTTCAGGGTGACTTTTCCGCTTACGGGTAATTCAAAATTTATTTTTGAGTTTGGATTGGATGGGTTCGGGTAGTTCTGGCCCAATTCAAATTTTCCGGGCGGGTTAATTATTACATCTGATCCCGGGTAAAAATATTCGAAATTGCCGCTGTAATCAATTTGCTTCAATCGGTACCTGTAACTGCCCGTTTTCAGTTTTTCATCTTTATGCATATATCCGTTCGGAATATTGGAAGTTCCTTTGCCCTGAATAAACGATATTTCTTTCCAGATATTTTCATCAATCCGCAATCTCTCGATCCGGAATCCGAGATTGTTAAGTTCCCATTCAGTAACCCACATCAGCGTAACGTTTCTCTTATCCGCCGAAGCCGTGAAAGATGAAAGGCTGACTGGAAGTGCGCCTGTGCAGATAGAGCCGCCGCCTGACCATGAGCCGTTTATAAGGATCTGGTCGGCGCAAACATCAGCCCCGGTTTGTACTTCTACAGAGCTGCCGGCATCATAAGTGATATCGCTGTAAACCTGAGCACGCAGGGGTGATGTAGTTAACCCAGCAAGTAGTAACGCTATAGCTATTAATATTTTCATGGTTTGTTTTTTGACCTCCCCTAAATCCCCTCCTTAGTAAGGAGGGGACTTTAAAGAAGAAGCTATTTATCGCTTACTTTTCGGTTAGTTTGGTTTCTTCGGGATCATTTTGTCTGTTCAACTTAGATTCAAGATTTGCCAGGCGTTCTTCCAAAGATCTTAACGTTTCGATTTCTTTTTTAAGTTTATCGTTTTCAGTTTTCTCCGCAAGGAGTCCTTCGGACAATTCCTGTATAGCTTTAACCATCACCGGCAGCAGATTGCCGTATGTAGCTTCCCATTTTTCGGGGTTATCTTTCAGTACAAGGTTCAGCCACTCGGCCCCTGTGGTAGTTTGAGTTTCGTCAAGCTCCTGCGCTATGAATCCCGCGGTTGGCGCTTCTTTCATTTTGCTGCCATCGGAAATATTGTCACCATACCATTCGCGTTTATCCCAGTTGAACTGCCGTGGTTTCAGCTTTGTGATGAAATTGAGTCCTATTGTAAGCTCCTGAATATTTTTCTTATCCCTTGCATCTGAAAGCGAGGTAATATTCTGTACATTGCAGCGTAACGAGGTAACGAACTGATTGCCGAGTGTGATCTGGTCTGCAGCTGTAGGGCTTGTAGGATTTGCATCAATTCCTATAAGTGTAAGATTATACCCGGTTGTGACCAGTGAACCGGAGTTATACCCGATTGCTGTATTATAATTTCCGGCAGTGTTGTTGTTCAGCGAGTGGTGTCCAACCGCGGTATTCTGCCAGCCTGTACTTGAATATAATGAAGTATAGCCCACTGCAGTATTGCCGGAGCCGGTTGCGTTTGAGAATAATGACTGGTATCCAACGGCAGTATTTTCGGAGCCTGTAATGCTGTAATGCGATGAATAATTTCCAATTGAGGTGTTATAATTTCCTGTTGTGTTGAAGTATAGTGAACCTGATCCCAGTGCTGAATTATTTTCACCGGTTGTATTATCGTGCAGAGACTGAAACCCTACCGATGTATTTTCCGCTCCGGAGATGTTTGAAAACAAAGAGTGCGACCCCACAGAAGTATTAAAGTTGCCGGTATTGTTATTATTCATGGTATAGGAACCGAGGGCAGTATTATTTTTGCCGGTCGAATTCAGTAAAAGTGATTGATTTCCAATTGCAGTATTCTGAAACCCGGAGATATTGGAATTTAATGCTGAGACTCCTACGGCAGTGTTTTCATAACCGGTAGAGGTATACTGTAAACAGCCAGTTCCAAGTGCGGTATTCATATTACCTGTGGTAAGTGATGAAAGCGAATACGGCCCAACACCGGTATTAAATCTTGCCTGTGATAATAAACTGAAGTTCCCAGCATTAATGCCAAGGAAAGTGTTATACCCAATATCTTCGGTTGTATGATAAGTATGAATGAACCTATTGGTACCTTTATATATCACACCAAGATTTGAACTTGTGGTATTGGGGAGCACAAAACTGCGGTTTAACGATAAATAACCATTTGACTGGTTAATTGTAAGATACTCACCTGTTTCACCTTTGATCTTAAATACTCCGTTTGAGCCCAGAGTATTGATTATGTTCTGCGAAACGGACACTTCTGTATTTAAAAGAAACAGCGCCGCCGCAGATAAAATTAATGAAAATACTTTTGGCTTCATTGCTTTGTTATTTTATTTTTTGCGGAACTGTAATTTTGAACCGAGAGCTGTTTGTAATAAAGCCCGCATGACCTTGAAATAACGGAATCAGAGTTTTCCTGTGTTATCAAAATCAGTTTTTTTATCCTATCGTGTGTAGTTTGTTTAAGTCTGTAACCCCTGGATATTTTACTGACCTTTTTCTTCATAATTTATGTTAATCGTGCACATTTCTTAAGTGCTTCAAAAATACTTTGTAAAGTTCGTGCACGCAAAGAAAAATTCCCCTGAAAATGAAAGATATTTTAGTGGAATTATCTTGAAATATCCCGAAAAAATGCTGATTTTAAAATAATTAGAAATGCAAACTGAAAGGGTTTTGATGAAAAATTCTCAGTTCATAAAAATGATGCAGACTTTTACCGGGTCTGAATTAAGGTCATTTTCAAGATTTGTTGACTCACCTTATTTTAATACAAGCAAGTCAACAACACTGTTATATCATGAAATAAAGAAATACTATCCTGCATTCACGGGTAGTGATCTTACCCGTGAACAATTGTTCAAAAGAGTTTATCCCGGCAGAAAGTACAGCAGTGACCTTATGAACAGGCTGGTAAGCAACCTGATAAAGCTTGCTGAAAGATTCATTTCAGATAAAGCGAACCGCTTTGAAGAGCTGAACCTGCTTGAGGGATTAAGAAAAAGGAAGCTGAACAATTATTTCTTATCGGGTCACAGGAAGCTTGCTGAAAAAAGAGTTTTTAATCTGTACGAAGAGGATGATATAATGCAGCGGCTTCTTTTTGACGAAGAATATGGTAATTATTTTCTTGATACGGATAAATATATACAGTGGGATAAACATCTTGACCTTTCGATGGAGTATAACCTGATACATTTTCTCTACAGGGTGTCCCAGGTTTTCCGTCAGAAAACTTTCAGCTCAACCGAAAAGGACCGGGAAACGAACGCCGCTTTCCATCTTGAAGAATGCATTGATCTAAAGCGGCTGCACAAGCAGATAGCGAACTCGAATGTTAAGAACAAAGAAACTGTCTGCCACTATTTAAGCCTGGTAATACTGAATTCAACAAAGGATAAAAGGCTTTATGAAGAAATACGGGATTATATCTTCGGCAATGAACTAATAAACAAAACAAATAACATCTATATAGGTTATATCTATCTTCTGGACTTTCTGACTGAAATTCTGAAACAGACAAAAGACGATGAAAGGAGGCATTACCTCAAAGAAAAGAACAGGGTCTATAAAAAGATCGAGAGTGTTTACTTCGCCTCCGGAAGAGTGGAAATGCTGTTTGTCTTTTTCAGGAACTTTGTATTATCCGGAATAAATACAGGTGAGCTTGAGTGGAGCGAGTATGTTCTGAAGAAGTATCTTAACCAGATAAAGGAGAAGGGCAATGAACCGGTTGGCAAATATTATGACGCGCTAATACTTTTCCATAAAGGAATGTTTGAAGAATCACTGGAAAAACTTTCTTTTTTTAAATCAGAAAAGTACTCCATGGATAATAACATTCACTTTTACGATATAAGGATATTAAAGTTAATGCTGTACTTTGAACTAAATTACTTACAGGAAGCGCTCAGCACGGTTGATGCTTTTTCTCACATGCTTAGCAAGAGCAAAAAAATGCCCGCGGCGCATAAGGAATCCGCGGTCTTATTTGCAGCAAGCTACCGCAAACTGCTGGCATGCAAAGCGGATAAAAAAGTGAAATCGCTGCCTGAACTGATAAAAAAGATCACTGAGGGAAGAAGTTACAATGGCAAAACCTGGCTGATAAATAAAGCAAACCAACTTCAGCTGGAAGAGCCGTGGTAACCGGAACTTAACCCTGCGGTTTTTGTTAAATATCTGTGCATTTTAAATTAATGCACTTTTGCTGATATTTAGCGGAAATAACAACAATTTAATATGGATATAGCAATCGGGATCTGTTTGGGGCTGGGACTCGCAGCAAGCTGCGGCTTCAGAGTTTTTGTTCCTCTGCTAATTAGCAACATTGCCTCAATGACGGGCATTGTGAATATCGGCGGCGGATTTGAATGGATGGGCTCATGGCCCGCGTTCGCCATTTTTTTAACCGCCACGGTTGCCGAGATCGGCGCATATTATATTCCGGTTCTGGATAATGCACTCGATACAATTTCAGTACCGCTGGCAACAATTGCGGGAACATTGCTCTCGGTAACGTTCATAACCGATGTTCCGCCAATGGTGCAATGGACGCTGGGTATTATTGTGGGCGGCGGCTCTGCCGCGGTGATAAAAAGCGGCGCAAGTATGGCTCGTTTAAAATCAACAGCCTTCACCGCCGGCTGGGCTAACTGGCTTTTGGCTACATTTGAGCATGTAACATCATTTGTTATGAGTACTCTTACAGTATTACTCCCGATAGTTATGGGTGTATTTGCGCTTGGCGTGATTGGATTTTTTGGGTGGAGACTGACGGTAAAGAAGAACCGTAATTCAGGATTAAAGGACAAACCATAATTAAAGAATGAACATGATTCTTGTAGACGGCAGGCTTGCCTGCCGTATTTTTTCGAAGGCGGGCAAGCCACGCCTTCTACATGATATCAAATCTTTTTGCAGTAAAACCACTCTCTTGGAGGAGTTCTGGGTGTGCTTCTGTAGAGACGATGCGGTGCATCGTCTCACAATTTTAAAACATTTGTAATTTTTAGACGACCCATCCATACCTTCGGCACGGCGCAGCGGGTCGTCTCTATAAAATACTTTTTCTATACCGCATGAAAAAATATATACTGCTTCTGCTGCTCGTTCCGTTTTTTATTAACTGCTCGAAGTTAAGTGAACTTACTTCGCGTGATTCGAAGGAAAAGAAAACCGGTTCAACCGTCATTACATCAGATATCAAGCCCGGCGAAAATACTTACGGAGTTGTTGCCGGCGCGCTTGAGTGGAAAGACCCCGGCTTTTCGCCCTTCAGTAACCGCAACAGGAAGGATAAGGAGCTGTACTCACTGCTTAAATCGCAGGGCGTAAAGCCCAAAAATGTTTCACTGCTTATTGATAATGAAGCAACAGTGGATGCGATGAGAACAGCGGTGCTTGAAGCCTTGGAAAAGGCGCCGGAGGGCTCGACCTTTATATTTTACTATGCCGGTCACGGCGTAAAGGATGATGACAGTAAAATCTATTTTGCAAGCTATGATATCACTACGGGCAATTACAAAAAAACCGGATTCGACGTAAGCTGGCTTGGCGATGCTGTGCGCGATAAGTTCAAAGGCAAGCTTGTGTGGCTATTGGCTGATTGCTGTTACTCGGGCGCGCTGCTTGATGAAGCGGAGAAAATAAGTGCTGCAGGTAAGAATGTAATTGTATTAACATCCGCGGCATCATGCAATATATCAACTGCCAACTGGACATTTACTCAGACAATTATTGATTGCCTTTCGGGTCTGCCCCTGGCTGATAGAAATAATGACGGAATGATTTCGATCAGCGAAACCGGCACAGAGCTTGGTGATGCGATGAAGTACCGTGAAAGACAGATGTGCGGATATAAGTTATACGGAATTGATGAAACCACGCCGCTTGCAAAAACAAACGGCAGTATAACTGCCGGCAGCGGTGATTTTTCACCCGGTACTTACTACATGGCTCCAAAGGGCGGTGATATGGCGGCAGTGAGGATCCTTAAAAGTGATAATAATAAAATTGAGTGCGAGTTTTACGATTACAGCGATAAATCCACGGTGACTTTCACCAAAAGCGAACTTCAGCCGATCTATTTTGTGAATTATTCAGTCGGCGATAAGATCAAAGTATCGTGGGAGGGCAATTGGTATGACGCCGAAGTTAAAAAATCGCAGAATGATTTTTATTACATCAAGTACGCCGGGTATGAAGATTTCTGGAATGAGTGGGTAGCGTATGACCGGATAAAAACAGGGAAGGAACGCTCCGCCCAGGTTGAGCAGAACGGTGTATGGTACCCCGCTGAAGTGCTGGAAGAAAAAGGCGGGAAGTATTTTATCCGCTATAATAATTACAGTTATGTATGGGATGAATGGGTAGGTAAGGAGAGGATAAGGTTTTGATAAGAAATCATAAAATGCTTCTTGTAGGCGGCAGTCTTGACTGCCGCTTTTTGTTAATGATTTTATTTTTACAGGCAGGCAAGCCTGCCTGCTACAGAATCAGGCTATAAAATTTTGAAACCAAACCACAGACCCTAACGTTAAATATGAAAACCAAAATCAGACCATTAATTTCAGATTATGTCATCATTTATCAGCAGTTTAAGGGAAAACAACAGGCTAAGCGTAACTGTTATTCTTGCCATGTCATGTCTTTTAAGCGTATCTATTGAAGCATTCAGGGTATATTATTCGGGCTTCAATACCTATTTATTTCTCATATGGAATTTATTCCTTGCTATACTGCCGTATGTAATAAGCACATTTTTTCTGCTCTATTATAAGAAGATAAATTCACTGATACTGACTGGGATTATTCTAGCATCATGGCTGCTTTTGTTTCCGAATGCTCCGTACATTGTCACCGATTTCTTCCATCTTGATCAGAAAGCCGCGATACCATACTGGTATGATCTTGGAATGATACTTTCATTCGCGTGGAATGGCCTGATACTCGGATTTATTTCTCTGTATGATATTCAGACCGCGCTTGCGCGCCGCTTTGGAGCGCTAAAGGGCTGGGCATTCGCAATATTTTCACTGGTACTTGGAAGTTTCGGGATATATTTAGGAAGGTATGAAAGATTTAACAGCTGGGATGTACTTACAAATCCGGTGGAGCTGTTTGTTGATATCGCAAATCGTTTTATTCACCCCATGCAGCATCCGCGCACAATGCTTATGACAGTGTTATTTTCTGTAGTGCTGATCTTTGGTTACGTAACACTGGTTGTGATGTTTAAACCGGGAAGAGTGAAGAAATAAAATTTTCATTACTTCAAATTCTATGCGCCGGTCAAGATCAGCTATTTTGTCAGACCGTTAATCTTTTCTGTAAGCCAGAATTTGCTGCCGTCTTTCAAGACCGCGATCTCTTTTTTAAGCAGGTAAAGCTCTTCGTTCAAATTCTGCCCGCTTTCTATGTTAAGCTTAACGTGTATCATTTTATTTACTATCTGTACAAAGTTGTTCAGCTTTTCTTTTTTGGCCGGGTTCAGCTTACTATCATTGTAAATAAAATGCTTTACTGAATCAATAATATACGGCAGGGCGCTTAACCTGTCCATTTCATAATTAACAATAATCTCCCATTTTTTTATCTGTATCTTATCAATTACTAGTGAGTGTTTGACCTTAGAAAGATGCTTTAGTGCCTGTTCAAAATTTTTTATCTTTATGCTGTGTTCAATAAGCGCATAAAGGTAATAATGATCTCTTACCTTGGGATGTAAATAGTATCTGAATTTATTGATGAACCACAAAGCCCACTCACACTCATTGTTCTTAACCGCGCTTAAAGCCACATTCCTGTAAAACGGACCATCTATATTTTGGGTAATTTCAAAATTATAAATTCCGTTATCTATCATATACCGGCAAATCTCAAATTCGTATTTCAGGAATTCATCACTGCCTTCATCAAATTTAATGTAGCAGTATCCAGATAGCGCAACAAGGAAGTTGTATTTCTGGCCATGGCTTAACTTCGTGATATTATCTTCGACAAGCTTTTTCATTTCATAAAAGTGTTCGCTGCCTCCTTCGTAAATAAGCATAATGGCATGATAGAAAATTCTGACCCTGAAATCAAAAGTTACCGGCGCTGAGTTATAAAAATCCAGCACCTTTTTCATGAAGCTGTTTTCCTGAGCCGCGCTTAGCTCGGTCTGAATAAGCAGCTGATTGTAATTATTGTGAAATGCATCAATAAAGTAGCCTATCGTAATGTTCTCGTTTCCGTAGACTGAGCTTGCTGAAGTATCGTAATATTTATCCTGCTGAATATAGTAGTTTTGCTTTAAGGACTGCAGGTGAAATTTATTCCTGTAATGATCAGATTCATAAAAATTCTTTTCAATAATTTTCGCTGTTTCCTTAAAAGCTTTCTCAAACAACCCTGAAAGCCGTCTTTCCAGAATTGCCTCGAGCAGGTTAAAATTATTCTGTATTTTTTTGGAGCTGTAATGCTCAAGCTCAATGAATTTTCTGGCAAGGAGCGTAAGTTCGTAGATAAGATTTTTCAGGGTTCCGTAGTTAAATTTTTTGCCGGGGAAAATTGCTGCGTATATATATTCCCTGGTTAACCGCAGAGAATTAAATTCAGGCGCAAATGGTCTTAATTCATTCCATAGCTTTGTGACGGCGGATTTCCTGTTGAAATATTCCGAATTAACAAAGCGGTCGAACTTTTTGGATTCATCCTTAGAAAACGTTTTCAATATCTCTACAAGAGCTATATTTCTCATATACTTTTCGGGAAAAATTCAGTGAAATTTGGCATAAAAAAGCTTAAAATTTTAACAAAATCAAGGCAAACATCATTTTCAGCCGGTGAAAATCGGGATTATGTTTCTTTTTATAGATATTAATTTGGGAGTATTTTTATGGATTAAAATCCAAACACCAGAAAAATGAAACATGCAAACTTTTGTTTTATATCGGCTGCAATATATTTGTTAATGTTGTTTCCTTTTAGCTCCCGTGCGCAGATAACAGAAGAATGGGTAAAAACATACAACCATCAGGGCAGCCAGGATTATTCAAATGCCGTTGCCTTAGATAACAGCGGCAATGTATTTGTTACCGGTTCGGTTTATAACAATACTGTAACCAACACAGATTACGGCACACTTAAATACAACTCTTCGGGCGTGCAGCAATGGTTTCGTCTGCACAACGGTTCAATAAACTGGTTTGATATTGCCGATGATATTGCCACCGACGCCGCTGGGAATATTTATATAACAGGCAGAACAGATGCTTCTTCGGGTAACGCAACCTGTGTAACGATCAAATATAATTCCGCGGGTGATTCACTGTGGGTAAGAAGCTATGTGAGCGCTTACTGCAGCCGTTTGCTGGTTGATAACAGCAGCAATGTTTATGTGGCAGGCCGAAAAGGTGATGCATCTTTTTCTGATTACTTTGTTATAAAATATAATTCTGCCGGTGATTCATTGTGGTCAAGAACTTATTCAAGCACGGGTTCGTTCCCCGATGCGGCAACCTGCCTGGCAGTTGATAACACAGGGAATGTCTATATTTCCGGGTATACATTTTCTCCTTCTCCGGGGCCGCATACAGCTATTACTACAATAAAATATAATTCATCGGGCACACAGCAGTGGGCGGCTGTTTATGACTATGCGGCAAACGGCCCACATAAAGCAAACGATATAGTTGTGGATAATTCCGGGAATGTTTATATAGGCGGTTACAGCGATACAGCTGTAATTGGCAGAACATACCTTGTAGTTAAATACAGCCCTGCGGGCGTAAAGCTTTGGCAGGCAAGATATTCATCAGGTACCCCGCAGACCACAACAGAAGCGGTTTCGATCGCGCTTTACCAGGATAACTTTCTGTATGTTACCGGTTACAGTGTGTTCGCTTCTACATATTATGATTACGTGACAATAAAGTATAACTCGGCGGGTGCGCAACAATGGGTTACGCAATATCACAACGGCACTGATGTTGCATCAAAACTTGCTTTGGATAACCTGGGAAATGCTTATGTTACGGGAAGCTCAAGCAGTATGACTAACGGTGAGGACATATTGACGGTAAAGTATAACTCCGCCGGGGTGCAGCAATGGCAGGCAAGATGGGACGGCGCTGCTCACAATAATGACCAGGGCAGGGATATAGCTGTTGATGCTGCGGGAAATGTGTATGTAACCGGAAGAGCATTAACCGGCGCCAACAATGATGATTATGTGACAATAAAATATTTGCAAACTCCTGCGGGAATCACGCAGCTTTCAAATGAAGCGCCGGATGAATATTCATTGAGCCAGAATTACCCGAACCCCTTTAATCCCGTGACAAATATCAGGATGCAAATGCCGGAAGAAGGTTCGGCACATCTTATTCTTTACGATATAGCAGGTAAAAAAATAGCAGATCTATTGAAAGCAGAGTTAAACCCCGGAATATATAATATAGACCTGAACGCCTCAGAGCTTTCAAGCGGTATATATTTTTACAGTCTGATAATCACCGGCAGCAATAACCGGAGTGTTTTCAGTGAAACAAAGAAAATGGCGCTGGTAAAGTAACCCGCATATTTAATATTTGGCTTTCGGGCTAATCTCCGTAGTCCTGAATCCTGCCAACTCCTCCGCAATGCTGTGTAGTGGCAAACATTCTGGCTGCGGGAATCCCGTCTATCAAT
Source organism: Ignavibacteria bacterium (assembly GCA_041859235.1). Classification (GTDB taxonomy): domain Bacteria; phylum Bacteroidota; class Ignavibacteria; order Tepidaquicellales; family OLB5; genus OLB5. The sequence goes on from JBHEKV010000198.1 coordinate 11,583, forward strand.
ACACCCGGATCGCCTTCAATTATAGTGAAAGTATTTGGCCCGCAGCAGGAAGAGGGATACAAGTGAACGCCTGTATCGCCCAGTCTGGCGGCCGGTTTATTGCGTACTTTAATTGTCGGGCTGCCCGTCTGGATCGGTCCTTTTACAGTATGCGGACAGGCAATACAACCGTGTGAATCATCCTGGCATCTTGCAATATCGCCAACGGCCGCGTAAAGTTCACTGTTAACAACATTAAACCTGTAAGTTCTTTCGGTTTTAAAGCCATTCAGCTCACATGTTAAGGTAATTTCATTTGGCCCTAAATTCCTGAATACCGGGTAAACTTTATTACCATCTTTTCTCAGGTTTTCAAAAGTTCCGATCCAGTTTATTTTATCTGAAATATCCGAACCGGAAAAATTATCCATTCCTTCTGCTGAAAATACCCAGCCATCATTAAATATTGAAGGGCTGTAACCTGTAATGTATACGATCTGAATGTTCAGGGGCTGCAACCCTTTAAATGCTTCAAAACTTACATCTGTAAAACTGAAAAGCGGGAGAATAGAAAGGAATACAATAAACTTTTTCATAATAAAAACCCCTTTCGATTATCAATTTTTTGGATAAAACCACGAGAAAATATAAATAAATTTTCATAAAATTTTTATGATTAACATTAACGTTCTTTATGACTAATATCCCCATGCCGGTGCCTGCGATAAATTTTTTACATTTAACCCTTCCGGTCAAATGCTTATCTTTGCACCTTACCTAAACAATTCAATAACCACTAAACATAACTCACCGGATGACTGCAAAAAGAAGTCCTCCTGTGAGCAAACTAATCACTTAATGGCAGATAACAAAATAATATTTTCAATGGTGGGGGTAAGTAAAACTTTTCCCCCGCAGAAACAGGTATTAAAGAACATTTACCTTTCATTCTTTTACGGCGCGAAAATTGGCATCATTGGCCTGAATGGCTCGGGTAAATCAACCCTGCTCAAAATTATTGCAGGCGTTGAAGAGAACTTCGACGGCGAAGTGCATTTCACAAAAGAATACAGTATCGGACTGCTTGAGCAGGAACCGTACCTTGATGAAACCAAAACCGTCAAGGAGATCATACAGGAAGGCGCGGGAGAAATTGTTGATATATTAAAAGAGTACGAAGAAGTGAACAACAAATTTTCTGAGCCGATGGATGATGATGAAATGACTAAGCTCATAGAAAGACAGGGTGAGCTTACCGAGCTTATTGACCACCATAACGGGTGGGAGCTTGACGCAAAACTTGAGCGCGCAATGGATGCGCTGCGCACTCCCGAAGGTGATGCGCTGATCAAAAATCTAAGCGGCGGCGAAAAACGCCGCGTTGCATTATGCCGCTTACTGCTTAAAGAACCTGATATACTTTTGCTTGATGAGCCGACAAACCATCTTGATGCTGAATCAATTGACTGGCTGGAACAGCACTTAAAGCAATACAAGGGCACCGTAATTGCAATTACGCATGACAGGTACTTCCTCGATAATGTTGCCGGGTGGATACTTGAGCTGGATAGAGGCGAGGGTATTCCCTGGGAAGGTAATTACTCAAGCTGGCTTGAGCAGAAGACAAAAAGACTTGAGCAGGAAGAAAAGCAGGAATCAAAACGCCGCAAGACGCTGGAGCGTGAGCTTGAGTGGGTAAGGATGTCACCGCGCGCAAGGCATGCGAAATCAAAAGCGCGCCTGCAGAATTACGATACTATGATGAATGAAGATACCAAGCAAAAGGAAGAAAAGCTTGAAATATTTATTCCGAATGGTCCGCGTTTAGGCAACAAAGTTATTGACGCGGTAAAGATCAAAAAAGCCTTCGGCGATAAATTGCTGTTTGATAACCTGAATTTTCAGCTGCCGCCTGCGGGAATTGTTGGTATTATAGGTCCGAACGGCGCGGGTAAAACGACGCTATTCAGAATGATCCTCGGCACGGAAAAGCCCGATGCGGGTAATTTTGAAATTGGCGAAACCGTGCAGGTTGGATATGTTGACCAGGCCCATGCGGAAATTGACCCTGAAAAAACTGTTTGGGAAGCGATCTCTGAAGGCGCGGAGTTCATAGAGCTTGGCGGAAAGCAGTTCAACAGCCGCGCGTATGTATCGCGCTTCAATTTCAGCGGAACAGACCAGAGCAAAAAAGTTGGCGTGCTATCCGGCGGTGAGCGCAACAGGCTGCATTTAGCGTTGACGCTTAAATCACAGGCAAACGTTTTACTGCTTGATGAGCCGACAAATGATATTGATGTGAATACCTTGAGAGCGCTTGAAGAAGCCCTTGAAGATTTTGCAGGCTGCGCCGTGATAATATCGCATGACCGCTGGTTTTTGGACAGGGTCGCGACGCATATTTTAGCTTTTGAAGGTGATTCAGAGGTTTACTACTTTGAAGGCGGCTACACCGATTACGAAGAGAACAAGAAAAAGCGCCTTGGCGATATTGAACCGAAGAGGGTGCGATATAAAAAACTGGTGGAATAGATAAATAGCGAATTGGTGAAATAATGAAATAGTGATATGATAAATTGTGTAATGAATTTGAACGAATACAAGACGGTCATCTAAAAGAGAGAAGATATAAAGCTTTTTAGCTCCTTTAGGAGCGGTATGTTTGTAGCTGTAAAATTTATAATTTTCAGAGCTCCATAGGAGCGAAATGTTAAAAGTTAATGATAAAAGCAGTTATTTTTGATATGGATGGTGTTTTGGTTGATACAGAACCTATCATGGAAAAAATTATGCTGCAAATTTTTGATGAGCTTAATATCAAGATCAGCAGTGAAACAATAAGAAGCTATAGAGGAGTCAGCAGCGAAAAATGCTGGAATGACCTGAAAAAAATCTATTCACCGCCACAAACAGCAGATTATTATATCAAAGATAGGCTTCAAAGAGGAGTATATCATATCAAAACACACGGGGTAAAGCTGGTAGATAATGTTTTAAATTTAATAAAAGTCTTTAATGAGCTTAAATTGAAAACTGCCCTAGCAACATCGGCAGCTGAAGAGAGAATGAAAATAATACTCCAAATGACCGGTTTAGAATATCAATTTGATACGGTAATTTCAGCAGCTTCAATAAAAAACTCAAAACCCGACCCTGAAATTTTTTTAACAGCTGCCAAAAAAATGAGTATTAAACCAGAAGATTGTCTTGTCATTGAAGATTCAATAAACGGTGTTAAAGCAGCCAAAAATGCAGGAATGAAATGTATCGGATTCGATAGGAATGGAGAACAGGATCTATCTGATGCAGATATATTGATAAACAGCTTTTATGAAAATAATATAGTTCATGTAATTAATTATTTTGGGCTGAATAAAAATTTATTAAACTGATATAAATAAACATGCCGCTCCTACGGAGCTCAATCACTTTGTAACATTCATATCTACAAACATATCGCTCCTGACGGAGCTATTTGTGAACAATAAATTCGTGCATGGGAAAAACACAAAATTGATCAGCCGCGCTCTTCCCGCAGAGTCCACTTCGTGAGACTCTGCGGTGACTTAGAACAAAACCATAATACGTTACTGTAAAGCTAATTGATTACATTCCCAAACCGGAGTTTGGGAATGAGGTGTTAATGGGGAACTGTTATTTCAGCAATTGTTCAATTTTTTCAAGCAGCCATTGTCTTTCGTTTATGTTAAAGCTTACCGATATCTCATCCTTCAATTTGCTTATCAATTCATTATTGCCGTAAAACTTAAGAAGCTGGTTATAAAACTTCAGGAAGTTAGCGTTCCTTTCCCGCTGCGCGGCGGGCAGGATATTATCCCTGGATAAGAATTTCCTGTAAGTATCCGCTGCATCCAGAGCTTCGGAGATCCTGCCCATTTCGTAATATATCATGAGAGTCAGGTTTTTTACATTCGTTTTGTATGATGCTTTATCAAGTGATGTGATCTTGCTGAGGTACATCAAAGCTTCTTCATACCTGCCATTTACTATGCTGAGCCTTGCACGGGAAATTAAGCCGGGATAAGTCTTAAATTCCCGGTTCAGAAGAGGTTCATATTTCTTTATAAAACTTTCACACCACTCAGGCATTTTCATCTGAAGCGCCACTACTGCCATATTAATGAAGAGCTGCTCATCAAAGGAGCCTCCTTTTTCTGAAGTGCGGTACAAATTATTTTCAAGAATTATCTTGTGCAGGTCAAATCTTTCTTTCATGAATTCGGTGTTTCCTTTGTAATACTGCTCAATCGCAAAAGCCGAAAGCGCTGATAAAGCATTAAATTTGTCTATCCATTCAAGATTGTCCATTTCGCCGGCAAGAAGTTCTTTTGTTTTCTGATAATATTCAACTTTCCCCTCTTTCAGCATAAGTACCTTATAAAAAGCGACCCCAAGAAGCGGCGATCTGTACTTCTGATAATTATCTTTCAGGTATTCAAGAAGTATATCAATAAACTCAAATTCGTAGTCAAAATTTACTATCCTTTTTTGTGTGAACACAAGAGCATATTCTTTCAATATTTTAATGAAAAAGAATGATAGAATTGATTTGGACTTTGAGTAAGTATCCTGTTCCGGCAGATCTTTATAATTCAGGAATCTCTGGTTGCTTAACCAATGAGCCTCCCTGAACGACTGCATGTTATATTTACTCAGAAAAAAGTTCTCGTTCTTGTATTTAACATGTTCAAGATTTCCTTCGGCGATCTTCAGTTTCCTTAAGAAAAGTCCTTCAATATTCCTTTCTTCAAGCTCGCGCAGAACGCGGGTTTCCGGTCCCAGCGGTTCTTTGCTGTACTGAATATAGCCCAGGTAATCTTCGGCAAGATGTGAAAGGTTAAATATCATTGTTTTAACAAAGCTTTCGTTAAACTTAGCGCCGGGAAAAAGCTTTTTGAACAATACTTCCTTGTTCAGCATTTCATCCTCAAAATCCGGATACTTCAGCGCTAAATAGTCATACAATTTTATAACAGATTCATTCTTGTTAAAAAAAGGTGAGCGAACGTAGTCGCCAAACTCTTTGAACTCCTGGGGAGTCAGAGTGCAAACAATTTGAAGCAGGCTGCTCTTGAACATTAATTTCCTGTCTGGTTTGCTGTAAATTAAAGGTTTTTTTAGACATTCTAAAGAAATGATTTAATACCATACCCGGATTTCAAACTTTGGCTCAAAAGTTTCCAACCGTGATGTATCTTAAACCGGCCGCAATTTTGTTTCCGGATATTTTTTAAGATTTGAACGGTTTTTCGGCATAAATATGTCCTGAACCGGATTTAGCCCGGAAAGATCCTTTCATATTCATTCAATTTGTTTCTTTGCCGGGGCGGTTGATTGATCATATTTTTGTAAGAAAACAATAAGGACAGCATAAATTGAAAACTGAAAAATTCTACGCTACGCAGGGAGACTCCACCGGAGAAATAGACCTTCAATGGGAGCCTTCAAAGGGTTCTAAATATTATGTACTTGAAATGTGCGTGAATAAAAGCAGAAATAACGGGTGGAAAACCATAGATATAGTCTCAAGATCCAGCTACAAAGTTTCAGGGCTAAAAGAAAATGTAACATACAGATTTCGGGTGGCAGGCGTAACTTCAAAAGGCCAGGGTGCCTGGAGCAAAGAAATTTCCAAAAGAATTTAGATCAAAATCATAAATTTAAAAATTAAACAGAATAAAATGAAAACAAACTTAATTTTTTTCACATTTTTAGCAGCGGTAATAATGGTATTAAATGTTCAAACATCAGACTCCCAAGTATGGGTTCAGAGATATAACGGTACCGCAGACAGCACCGATTATTCCAACTCAATAACAACAGATGCCTCAGGTAATGTATATGTTACAGGGGCGAGCATAACCTATGGCAGCGCATACTATGACATGGTAACCATTAAGTATGGTTCAGACGGAAATATTCAGTGGCTGCAAAAATATAACGGACCGGGTGACAGTACTGATAGCGGCAACTCAATTACTGTTGATGGATCCGGGAATGTGTATGTAACAGGATCCAGTTTCGGCAGCGGAACCAAAAGTGATTTTATAACAGTTAAATACAACTCATCGGGAGTGCAGCAATGGGCACAAAGATATGACGGACCCACTAACGGGACTGATAATGCTTACAACCTAAAGGTTGACGCTTCGGGGAATGTATATGTAACAGGCTCAAGCGATAACGGACCTGCGCAAAATGATTATTATACAATTAAGTACAATTCTTCAGGTGTTCAGCAGTGGGCACAGAGATATAACGGTACAGGCAATTCATTTGATTCGCCTTCATCGCTTGCCATTGATAATTCCGGTAATGTTTACGTTGCCGGCTACAGTTCGGGAGTTGGAACAGGTTACGATTATGTTACAATTAAGTATAACTCCGCGGGTACAATGCAGTGGGAACAGCGTTATAACGGTCCGGGAAATTCCACAGAAAATGTGTTTTCGCTTAAAGTGGATGGCAGCGGTAATGTTTACATAACGGGTTTCAGCGGTGGGAGCGGTTCCGGTAACGACTTTGCCACAATAAAATATAACTCTGCCGGCGTACAGCAGTGGCTGCAAAGATACAACGGACCGGGAAATGGTTATGATATTGCAAGAAGCTTAGTACTGGATGATTCAGGCAATGTATATATATCCGGTTCTGCCACAGGAACATCCTCTGCTGAAGATTATACCACAATTAAATATAATTCAGCCGGCCAGCAGCAGTGGCTTCAAACATATAACGGACCCGCAAATTCAAGCGATGATGTTTACTCGATGACAATTGACGGTACAGGCAATATTTACATAACCGGTTCCAGCACAGGAAGCGGATCAGGAAGTGATTTTGCTACCATAAAATATAATGCTTCAGGCACGCAGATGTGGGCACAAAGATACAACGGTCCTACGGGCAATACAGATGAAGCCAGATCAATAGCCGTTGATGTTTCGGGGTTTGTATATATAACAGGTAACAGCCGCAGCGCTACGGGTATGGATTTTGCAACCATTAAGTACGAACAGGTTATGGGCATTCAGAGTATCGGTAATGAGTTACCTGAAAACTTCTCACTTGGTCAAAACTTCCCGAACCCGTTCAACCCGGTTACAAATATAAGGTTTAATGTGGCAAAATCGGGATTTGTATCTATCAAAGTATATGATATCTCAGGAAAAGAAGCTGCCGTACTGGTAAATGAAGAGCTCCCGGCGGGAGTATATAATGTGGACCTTAACGCCTCAATGCTTTCATCGGGCACTTATTTCTACAGGATGGAAACAGATAACTTTATCGCCACAAAGAAAATGGTGTTAGTTAAATAATACACGGCAAATAAAATCCGGGTTATTAATATTTGGGGTAATAATCGTATAGAGAACTATGCTGCCTGTCATCCCTCCTTCAGAAAACGAAGGGGGGATGTTTTATTTTACCAGTTTTTTCAGTTCGCCGGTTTTGCCAAGGAACCAATCTTTACGCGCGGAAAGGTACATCTTTGCCGATCTTTCAAGTTCGATAATATCTTCAAGTGTATATTTTTCGGGGTTAGCTTTTATCTTAAAGAGTTTTTCAAGCACTGTTACCCGTGAAGTTAAATGTATTTTTACCTGTTCGGTAAATTCATCGGTGTCTTTCATGAAATGTTTCATTGAGTCAATTGCTGAAAGTCCCTGCTCAACATACCCCAGATTATAAAAGGCGACCAATGCCACCATTTTGACCGAGAACTTCGCCTGGTAATCAGAAAACTCAACATCCCGTATATATTCAAGCACTTTTTCGTTGTTTCCCTTTGCTTCTTCAATGAGCGCCATCGAGTATGCATATGAACTTTTTCTTTTACTTTCTTCAATATCCTGCAGGTGTTTATCAATTACTTCTTCAGCAAACTTTATATCTCCCAGTATGACAAAAACTTCAATTATGTTCCTGAATACACCTGCCTGAAGCGGGGCCAGCCCATCGGTATTGAACTTTACTTTGGAAAGCTGTGCTTTCCTGATAAACGCAAGCTCCTTTAAATTCTCCTCTGAACTGGAAGTAACATAATTATTCAGTATAAAATCGAACAGGGCTGAAGTGAGAAACCATTTTTCTGAATTTGAATATTTATCGATGCCGCTGAAAATGAATTCTTTCAGCTCCCGGTAATTATCATAATTTTCAGGTTCTTTATAAAGCTTCATCAGTCTTATCTGCAGGCTGATATAATTGAAGTGCTCACCTTCAAGATCTTTGATTTCCCGCAGGAAGCTTTCAAAGTCAAAGTTCCTGTAAATTGCCTCCGTAACATTAACTTCGGGGATTTGATTAAGCTGACTCTGCAGGTACTGCATACCGGCAATATCTTTTTTGATAGTCGCAATAATATCACATGCGCTGAAAACGCTCATAGGATAAAGTGTAACAGAAGCGCCGGAATATTTGCTTTTAATTGTATAGTGTTTATGAAGCGTTTCAATCAGCCTGTTTCTGTTCCTGTAGTAATCGGTGCTAAGGACTGAATATTCCATTTTATCGGCAAGCCTGTTGTATTCAGAAAGGAAAAGTTTTTCAAGTGAGTGTTTGTTGTAGTTCTTAAGGCGTTTTAAAGATTCTTCGAATTCAGCCGTAGTATCGCCTTCCATCGGGTGAACCGCAAGGAACTTTTCGCATAGCCCGAAAAGCTCACTGAGAAGGTTTTTCATAATACCATAGTTGTATTTTTTCGCAGGGTATACCCGCGAAAAAAGGTCTTCTTCCAGCAGCGGTTTAACGCCTGCTTTTTGAATATGCTTCCTTATAAGCTGAAAGAGCTTTATTATCGCTTTATTGGTGTTGTAATACGGAGATTCAATAAACAACTCGAAAGATTTCAGTTCCGCGGGAGAAAGGGTTTTAATTACCTCATACGCTTTATTTTTTAACATACTGTTTTACCCGAATAAAAGAGTTTAATAATATTTGTTTTTTAGTTCTTCCAGTTTGCTTAGGTACCACTCCTTAGCGTTAATGCCCGAGGTTTTTACAAATTCGATCTGTTTATCCAGTTTTGCGCTGTCATATTTTTCCGGGGAAGTAGATATTTTAAAAAGCTCTAAATATGTTCTGCAGCTATCGTTAAGTTTCTTTCTGAAATCGGGATGCAGTTCCTTTGTATCGGCCAGGAATTTTTTGAATGAATCGATCATAGAAAAGCCCTGTTCATATAAACTGAGCTCATAGCAGCATCTGAGATAGAGGAATTTTGTTCGAAGCTTGATGTGAAAATCGGCCTGGTCTGTGCGGGCTAGCTCCTTAAGGCTTAATTCATATTTTTTATCCGCTGCAAAAATGTACGCTCTTGCCAGCCTGTAGGCTACATCCCTTACGGATGGATCAACGTCTTTTCTGAACTCTTCGGCAAACCTCGAAACATAATCAGTCTCGCCAAGCTTGATACCCGAGAGCACTGTATCGAGATATGATGAAAGGAAAATATGTCCCACACCGTCCGCGTTCATTTTTACCATAGTGAACATTTTTTTCAGCAAGAAGAATTTTTCAGCAAAAAATTCACCGCTTCCTTCTGATGCCCGTTTTTCGGCATACAAAAGAAGATAATTATTAAAAATTGTGTAAAGCATCTGGTTGGAATATAATTCAGTGTTCGCAAACACAACATCTCTAAGTTTATAATAAACTTCATCGCTGCCTGAGTTAAGCATTACAATGAAATGCAGCCTGATCAGAATATCCTGTTTGTTCTTTATTGATGAATTTTCAACGATCCTTGTAAAATCTTCAATATTTATGCTCGTAAAAAATTCATTAAGCAGGTCTGTTTCGGGTTTATGGTTTGCAGAGTGCTCTGCGGTGTACTGAAGCGCGTATTCATCCGCAAGCATCGAAATTATCTGCGGAAAGGTATATTCAACTACGTTAAGTACGTTCAGGGAATATTCATTTATATTACTTCTGTTCCTGTGATAATCTTTTGCGGTTTCATAAAGCTTCCCCAGGTTTTGGTAATAACTGCTGTTTATCTTTCCGGCTTTTATCTGATCTTTTGTTTTTGTGAATACCTGCCTGAAATTATCATCAAGCCCTCTTCGCTCAAGCTCTTCAAGAAGCAATATCTGCTGTTCGGTCTCTTTTATTGTTCTGTTGTTAAGATTTAAAACAAGAAACTTTTCAGCCTGTTTAAAAAGTTCGCTCATCAGGTTCTTCATTATACCGTAATTGTACTTTTTCCCTTTAAAAATTTTCCCGTACAGGAATTCTTCCGTCAGTTTTCCGGCATTTTCGGCCAGCAAAGCTTTTTTAATCTCACCAAAAAGCTTAATTAAGGACTTATTTGAATTGAAGTATGGCGACTCAAGAAACAGTGAAAACTCCTTCAATTCGGGTCCGCTGAAGGTGGAAATAACCTCTATAGCCTTATTTTTTATCATATTTTTTTATGAAAATTATCGCTTCAAAATACGCAAAATTTTAATAAAATTCACGTTTTTAACGCATTTGCTTTGATTTATTTCTGTGAAAAATCGGATAAAAATTCTTTGAACGGGGGCGCCATAAAGGATAAGTTTGTATCAATAAAAAATCCGGTGGGGACCAAATGTTCAGTCAGAACAGGAAATATCAATAATACAGAAATTACTACCATCTCCAAATCCCACCGGAGATACGCTGATAAAAGACCTGCCTGCCATAAAATGGTAAGCGGGTCTAAAAAGCGTAAAACTCAGAAGCGGAAAAATAAATTTTTAAGGAGAAGAAAAATATATGAAAAGCATTTTAATATTAATTACGGTTTTGTTCATCTGTTCACCCCGTGATTCAAACTCACAGGTAAGCCAGGAGTGGGCAAAACGACTTAACTCAACGGGAACCGCGAACGATTATGCTGCTGCATTGACATATGACGCAGCAGGAAACGTTTACGTTACGGGACAGGCAAACGGCAACTACATGACAGTAAAATACTCGCCCCTGGGTGATACCCTATGGAAAGCGGTTTATAACGGACCTGCAAATGATGCTGACTATACAACATCCATTGCGGTTGATAACGCAGGCAATGTTTATGTGACCGGAAGAAGCTTTGGCAACGGGACTGAAACCGATTTTGCGACAATAAAATATGATGCCGCAGGAAATGAACTTTGGGCACAGAGATACAACGGCTCCAACAACAGCGATGATGCCGGAATATCGGTTGCTGTTGACCCTTCGGGGAATGTGTATGCTGGCGGCTGGGCTTCGGGCTCCAACGGCAACACCGATTATATGATAATCAAATATTCCGCATCAGGGTCGCAGCTTTGGGCAAGAAGTTACAACGGGCCGAACAATGGAAATGATTTCATGAATGCTATGGTAATGGATGCCTCCGGGAATATCTACGCAACCGGCAAAAGCCGCGGTGTATCAAACGATGATTATGCGACAGTAAAATACAGTCCGGCCGGTACATTGTTATGGTCTGCCCGATACCAGGGCAGCGGTGTTGATGAAGCGCTTGGGCTTACAGTTGACCAGCAGGGAAATGTAATTGTTACCGGCAGCTCAGTTGCGTTAAATGGCAAGGACTACACTACGGTTAAATATAATAACGCGGGTGTTCAGCAGTGGTTAAAAAGATACAACCGAACCGCATCAACAGAAGATATACCGGTTGGAGTTGTGAGTGATAATACAGGGAATATTTATATAACAGGTTTCTGCACAGGCTCGGGCACCACAACATTTGACTATATAACCTTAAAGTATAATTCCAACGGAGACCAGCAGTGGGTTAAAACATTTAACAGCGGACTTGTTGGTGTTGATGATAAGGCGTCTTCAATTGATATTGATCAGACGGGCAATATTTATGTCACCGGCAGTACTATCAGCAGCGGCAGTGATTTTGATTTCGGTACGGTGAAATATTCATCTTCGGGAGAAGTGCTGTGGTCAATTTTATATGAAAATATTCTGGCTGTAGATGATAAAGCCGTAATGGTTAAAGCTGATAACAACGGTAATGTATATGTAACTGGTACTTCATCGGGTTTTTCAGGTATAGACTTTCTGACAGTAAAGTATTCTCAGCCTATCGGAATAACACCGATCAGCACGGAAGTACCTGACGGATTTGAGCTCGGGCAAAATTACCCTAACCCGTTTAATCCAAAAACAAATGTTAAAATCCAAATGCCAAAAAGCGGTTTTGTTAAACTTGCTGTATTTGATATCACCGGAAAAGAGGTTGCAGTGCTTGTAAATGAGAATTTAAACGCGGGAACATACAACGTAGATTTTGATGCATCACAGCTTGCAAGCGGCACATATTTTTACCGGATAGAAACGGGCAACTTTACTGAGGTGAAAAAAATGGTGTTGGTGAAATAAGGAGCGAACACACCCCGTCACTCCTTCGGAGTGCCACCTCTCTCAAGAGGGGAATTAGATATAAAAAAATAAAAATATACAGGAGAAATAGATTATGAAAACAATTTCAGCATTCATTTTAAGTTTTACGGTTCTAATAGGGAGCCTGCACGCGCAGATGTTCTGGAACCAGGCAGCTAAGTTTGAGAACGGGTCATACATAGCGTGCCCCAATACACTTTCGCTTAATATAGTCGGCAGTCTTACCGTTGAAGCGTGGGTTTATCCCACGGTTAATTCCGGAACAAGATATGTAGTGTTCAAAGGGAATGCTTCAAACGGTTATTACCTGCGAATCAATTCAAACGGTACGGTTTCTCTGGGAACCAACGGCACAAACAGGATAACAAGCACAGCGGTAATTCCCCCAGGCAAATGGAGCCATATAGCCGGTTCGTATAATGTATCAAACAACGGCTACAAACTTTTTGTGAACGGACTGGAAGACGCATCTTCAATAAATATAATCAACAGCGCGCCAAACACAAATACAGATTCGCTGTTTATCGGTAAATTCGGCGCGAATACTTTTACCGGGCTTATGGATGAAGTGCGCATTTGGACAAAAGCGGTTGACCCAACAATGGTAAGAAAAAGCTTCAGAACATCGCTTTCAATTTCAAACGGTCAGTATGTTTCACTTCTGTTTTCAATGCCGTTCCAGAGGATAAACAGCTCGGGCACATCATTTACTATACTGGATCTTTCGCTGAATCCTATTTCGTCGAATCCAACCTTTAACCGCGGTGTAACCGCTGTGGATCTAAGCGGCAGGCCATCGGATTATTTAAGCTCGAACGAGTCCTTGCTCTTTGAAGGAAACAATGATTCATACGCAGAGATCCCCACCAATACACTTAACAGCCTTACGGGCGCAATGACAATTGAAGCATGGATAAATGTCACCGGCTCATCGGCGGTTAATCAATACATTATCCATAAAAATTCACCGGGCGGGAACGGTTACAGGCTGATGGTGAACAGCTCACAGAAATTAAGTTTTTCAATTAATAATTCATTATTCAACAGCGGCTCTGCGGTAATTGAATACAATAAATGGTATCATGTGGCATGGGTTGTTTCCACATCAGGCGCCTCATCACTATATATTAACGGTATCCTTGATGCATTCTACGGCTCAGCGGGTACGCCCGCGGCAAATCCTGAACCGCTATACATAGGCAGAGGATTAAAAGGCAACATAGATGAATTACGGGTATATAAATTTGAACGCTCTGCTGAAGAATTAAAAAAATGCATGTATGAATCAATGGATGAAGCAAACGCTCCGGCAGGTGATTGTTTTGTATTCAACTTTGATGGCTCTGCATGGGCGCAGAAAAACCTTCAGGTTTATACGCTTCACGGCAATACTTTCTTTTCAAATACAGCGGCGTTCAGCAGTACATCAAGTCCGTTGGTTAGAGCTGATAACATTAACTTCCGCGAAGGATTTTATAAAAAGATATCAGACCGCCGGATCCCCGAAACAAATACACAGGGAGCTATGATGGATGATTCGATATTCATTCCGGATAATGTAAACATAAGTGATGTAAACCTGTACCTGAGCTTTAACCATGGCGCAGCGGAGCAGCTAACGGTTACACTGATCTCGCCAACGGGGCAAAGCTACCAGTTCATCAACGGTTATATAAGCCCTTCGCTGGGAAGAAATTTCACAACAATTTTTGACGATCAGGCTGACAGCACACTTGTAAACAACAGGTATTACAATCTGCTGCCGCGTGTTAAAACCGCAGGCAGTATTAACAGCGCTTTCAGCGGAAACAGTTCAGCGGGTGTATGGAGGCTGAGGATAAATGATGTATCGGGACTGGAAACGGGGTATCTGCTGGCATGGGGAATTCAGATAAACAATTCACCTGTAATTGGTATACAAAATATTTCAGGCGAAGTGCCGGAAAGATT
>JBHEKV010000215.1:0-21085 GCA_041859235.1 Ignavibacteria bacterium
GGATTTTCTCCGTCATTCCAGCTTGCAGGATATAATGTTTCAAGAAAGACGGAAGCTGACCTTGTTGCAGGACTTGACACGCTGCCCGTTGATGTTACATACGACCTGCTTCAGTTTGAATTCGGTATGGCATTCAAGATAATTAATGCAAATCACAATATGCGTGCGGGTTTTACGTATTCATCGTACTCTTCAAAGCTTAGCACCTTTGTAATTCCTTCGATCAACCGGCAGGTATCAGCATCTTCAACCAATTATTTTACGGGCAGAGATCTTTCGCTGGCATATTCATACAGCAGTTTCCTTCCTAACAAAAATGATGATATTAATCCAATTGGAAGGTATTTCAGGCTGAAGTATGACTATGAAATAAATGATCTTAATCCTGAATTGGTTATTGATGACCAGGGGAACGTAACTGAGGCTTTTGAGAAAGCTAAATTCCACAGGCTGGAAGGTGACTTGCTTCAGGGATTCGGTTTATTCAACAATACACATTCAATAAGTTTAAGACTGCGCGGCGGTACGATATTCGGTCCGCAGCAGGATAATTTCTTTGATTTTTATGCAACAGGCTTCCCCAATATGAAAGGGTATCCATTCTACGCTTTAGGCGGTAACCGCTACGCTACGGCTAACTTAACGTACAGATTCCCTATTGCAACTGATCTGGATTTCAATTTTCTGCAATTCTACTTTGATAAGTTATATTTCTCAGTTTATGGTGATATCGGCAATGCATGGAACGGAAAAGCTACTAAACTAAAGGATTTCAGGAAAGATGTTGGATTTGAATTAAGGCTGCTGACATATTCATATTATGTTTATCCCACGGCTTTTACATTCAATGCCAGTTACGGACTTGATCAGTTCTCAAACGTATTTCCATCTACCACCGGGGCCAACCAAACTGTTACGTACGGTAAGGAATGGCAGTTCTATTTCACAATGCTCTTTGGTTTCGATTTCCTTGTAGATGGTGTAAATAAGTTGAGATTCTGATATTTAACATTATTATATTTAACTTTATTATATTTAACGGAATTACCCGAAGTATATCAAAGTTAATTAAAATCACTTTAAGGAGTAGCATAATTCAATATGAGACTCCTTTTTAATTTAACAAAATGCATTTTAGAAAACTATAGATAGATAAACATGGCAAAATTTAAATTCAGCGATTCAATCGCATCAGGAGTTCATAAACAGCTGAAAGAGCTCGAAGGGGAGTGGGAAGGAACATCTAAAACCTGGTTTGAGCCTGATGTGATAGGGGATGAGTCAGCTATATCGGGGAAGATCAGATCAATTCTCGGCGGTAGGTTCATAATCCATGAGTACACAGGCAGTATGCAGGGTAAGACCCTTGAAGGAATAGCAATTTATGGATTTGACTGCATGCGCGGCGTATATCAATCAGTTTGGGTCGATAGTTTTCATTTGGGCACGGCAATTATGCATTCCGAAAGCAAACCGGGAGCAGAAAAACTGGATGTTATGGGGTATTATGATACCAACGAAGAAGGTACTCAAAAGTGGGGCTGGAGGAGTGAACTGGATATCATAGATAACGACAATATCGTTTTTACAGCTTACAACGTTACGCCTAACGGTGAGGAAGCAAAAGCAACAGAGGTAGTTTACAAGAGAAAGTAATTTGTCAGTAACAAACCAAAAGCGTCAGGTTTTCAGACCTGATGTTCTTAACAACTATTTAATCAATATCATTTTTTTCGTTTCGGAATATTTTTCCGTAAAGAGTCTATAAAAATATACTCCGCTGTTCAACTTTGTTGCATTGAATTCAGCTTCAAAAATCCCCGGGGTCATTCTCATGTTTACAATTGTTTCAATCTCTCTGCCGGCAGCATCATAAACTTTTAGATTCACATTTCCTGCCTCTGGTAATTCAAATCTTATCTTGGTCACCGGATTAAAAGGATTGGGATAGTTCTGTTCAAGTTTAAAATTTTCAGGAATACTTGTTGAAATTGTATTTATGCCAAGTGAAAGAAAATAAGTGCGAGATATTCCGCCGTTATCTCTTAATGCGAAAACCGCTCCGCTGAAATATCCGTTTCTTTCAATCGAAATGTAAGTATAATTTCCATTAGGTGCAGTATAATCATGTACCCAGTTATTACTGTTGTGAGGATTGAGGTATATCCTGTTATCAGATCTTATTACCCAGTTAAAACGGGAGTGAGCGCTTCCCGTAACACTTATCACGTTACCGCTTCCGGGAATTGTTTCAACATTCCAGTTATTTCCGCTGTTTATCGTTCTAAGCAGATTTGTATTTCCTGAAAGCCCGATATTGAAGTCGAAATCAAACCACAGTGAAGCTGAGTTTTTTTCAGTACCTGTAGAGAGTGTCTGCCAGCTTAAGGCATAGTTATCGGTTTTATATACTCTGAAATTATCGGTACCGAACCATATATTGTTTCCTGAAGCCCACAATGAGTTTGAGAATCCTTTTTCATTTCCGTTTTGAGGCAAAAAGCAGCCGGCTGAGTCCCAGTTAATACCTCCATTGACCGTTTTCCAGATTGACCATCTGCCGCCGACCGGATCACCGATCAATATTCCTGTGTTATTATCAATAAAATGGAGTGCATTGAATTTCCCGCCCGCCTGTTGCTTAACCGGCTCCCATGAAGCTCCGCCGTTTATTGTTTTATATAAGTAAACCTGGGAACCATCAGTGCCTGCAGTAAGAACTATATTCTCATTAATACAGTAGATATGATTCAGTGTGATATTTGCAGGAATTCCTGATTGATTTCCGTTTGTCCAGTTATCGCCCATATTGCTGCTCTTAATAACAGTTCCGTCATTTCCGCATGCCCATGTTGTAAGTTCTTTGATAGAGCTAAGGGAATTCAGCTTTACAGATACACCGCTGTTAAGCTCAACCCATTGGGCAAGGAATTGTGTATTTAACAGAAAAATATTCAGGAAAATAAATAATGCGGTAAGACTCTTCTTCATGGCTTTTACCTCCGGGAATTTTACAAATTTAGCTGTAAAAGTTTATAAATAAAAGTTTTTAAACAGGCAGGGGATCAAAGAAGTTTTTTGATCTCTTCAGGATTTTCAATAAAAAAAACATTCCTGTTTATCATCTCATTCAATTTTACAGAATCCTGTTTCAATATTTCAATCATATTTTTCCAGAAATCAGTGTAAAATATCATTTTCTTTTCCGGCATAGATCTTTTATTCATTAATTCCAGCGCTACTGAAATCTCGACCAGTGTACCGGTGCCGCCTTTAAAGATCACATAAGCATCCGCTATGCCGATAAGTTCAACTATTCTTTCCATTAGATTAGGCATTGCGGCAATCTCATCAACGTATTTATTTGGCACTGTATCCCAGCCCTTTACTGTCACACCAATTATCCTGCCGCCACCGGACTTTGCACCCTTTGAGATCGCTTCCATTGATCCGTAATAGCCGCCGCTGCAAATATTGAAGCCCGCTTCGGCAATATATTTGCCAATTTCTCTTATTTCAGAATACAGTGGTTCATCTGGTTTGATGAAAGCTGAACCGAAAGATGTAATTACTTTTCTCACTTATAAATGACCTCTTTCAATTTTTGAAAAAAGTAAGTTAAGACAAACTCCTAATTATCTCAATAATTGTAACCTTCTCAAATGACCTCCCCCAGCCCCTCCAAAGGAGGGGAGTTTGGATCCGGGAAATCATCTAGTTTTTGCTTGATTTGAACATAAACTTCATTTGGATTTGCTTTAACCGCTTCGTTTGTGAATCTTATAACTTGATATCCAAGCTCGGTGAATCTTTCAGTTCTCATTTGATCATAGTCTTTTTGAAATTTATGGATCTTCCCGTCAATTTCAATAACTAGCTTTTTGGAGAGGCAAATGAAATCAGCAACGAAATTATCTACTATATGCTGTCTTCTGATCTTATAACCGGTCTTTTTATTTTTTAAATATTCCCAAATAATTATTTCTGCTTCAGTTGGATTTTTTTTAAGTTCTTCTCTGATCTGTTTGATAATATTATAGCTCAATGGATTAGCTATATTATATCCAGGCTTTTGCTTTTGAAGCCCCTCCTTTGGAGGGGTTGGGGAGGTCGCTCTTTTAGTATATCCACTTCTAGTATCCATGTATACATATTAAAGTCTTCTGCTTTACAAGCCCCTCCTTTGGAGGGGTTGGGGAGGTCGCTCTCTTAGTATATCCACTTCTAGTATCCATGTATACATATTAAAGTCTTCTGCTTTTCAAGCCAAGAGTTGGGGGAGGTTAAATTAATCCTCCGGCGGTTCATAGCAGCTTCTGCAGCGTGCCTCGTATAGGTCTGTAGCGCCAACAAGGACTCTATCGCCTGTATTTGAAATACGCTGGGTCCGGTTAGCCGGCGCTCCGCATTTCATGCAAACCGCAAGCGTTTTTGTTATATATTCCGCAATTGCAAGCAATTGGGGCATCGGTTCAAACGGAATAGCCCTGTAATCGGTATCAAGTCCGGCTACAATCACACGCTTGCCCTGTGCAGCCAGCTTCTGGCAAACTTCGACCAGATATGAATCAAAGAACTGTGCCTCGTCAACTCCAATAACATCAGCTTCTGCGGAAAAAAGGAGTATCTGCTCAGCAGTTTCAACCACAGTACTGGGGATCTTCTGCTCACTGTGAGAGACAATATCACTTTCACTGTAACGGTTATCGATCTTAGGTTTAAAGATCTCTACCTTTTGTTTTGCTATTTGTGCTCGTCTTAGACGCCTTATCAGCTCTTCAGTCTTACCGCTGAACATACTTCCGCAGATAACTTCAATCTGCCCCATCATTTTTTTGTTTTCTATATCGTGCATTCGAATTTTTGTTATACTCTATTTAACTTAAAATAATCAGGCATAATATCCTTTAAAATAATAGTTTTCATCTTTCTCTCTTTAGTTACCAATATTACTTCCATATCCGGATTAAACTCAATCAAAGCCTGGCGGCACAAACCACAGGGATTAATGAACTTCTTAGAGCTTGTTGCAACTGCAATTGCCGAAAACCTTTTTTCCCCCCCGGAAATGCCATTAAATATCGCCGCACGTTCAGCGCATACAGTGAGCGAAAAGGCGTCAAATTCAACGTTTGTGCCTGCATATACTTTGCCGTTTTTGCCCAGAAGTGCAGCCCCCACTTTGAAGCCTGAATGGGGAGAAAATGAGTTTTTTAATACTCCCAGCGCTTTTTTAACCAGCTTGTTTTGTTGAGCTTTTGATATCATTTAATTGTTGTTAAGTTACAAAATAAGCAAAAATTTAGCTTAATGGAACGTAAAAAGTTAAATAAGGTTGTAAATATAGATAGCTGAATTGATATAAAATATATATTTAATTATCTTTCCTGTTACAGATGCGAAGAAAAAAGATTTTCAGGTTTTTTGACAGATATTTTGGCATACCTTTGGTGCTGTTTTTGGCTTTATTTACACGAAGGAAAAGACGCTTACCAATTGAAGATATTCAGAATATTTTGTTTATCAAACTGGCTGCAATTGGAGATGGTATTTTGCTTATCCCTACACTCCGTAAGCTCAAAAATTCATTCCCTGACGCTAAAATAACATTCATGTGCAGCGATATTAATATTTCAGTTATACAGAAAATTCCTTACGTTGACAGAATTATTAACTGCAGAGTGTATGATTTCCTGAAGAATCCTGTAAATTTCTACAGATTTGTAAGGGAACTGCGGAAAACAAAGTACGAAGTAGTAATAGACGCCGGACAATGGGAAAGAATAAATTCACTGATCACAATATTCACAAAAAGAGATTATTCAATAGGTTTCAGAACAAAAGGGCAGTGGAAGCATGTTGTTAATGACGCGGTGGTTGCCCACAGCCGAACCAAACATGAAGTAGAGAATTTCATGGATCTGCTTATACCTTTGGGTATCGTACCTGTAAGCGGTGAATATGATTATGATGAGCTCCAGCTTGAATTCTTCCTTAAACCTGAACACAGAACGTTTCGTGATGAATTCTGGAAAGAACACAGGCTGGAAGATAAGACAGTCATCTGCTTTCACCCGGGATGCGGTGAAAACGGTAAGCCAAGAGAGTGGGCACTTGAAAATTACGTTAGTGTTGGAAAACGCCTGCACGATGCGGATAAGAACCTTGTAATAATTATTACCGGCACGAATTTTGAAAAATATTTGTGTGACCCGCTGCACGAAGCTTTGAAGGATTTTTCGATAAATACAGCAGGTAATTATACCCTTGAGCAATCGGCGGCCCTGGTAGAGCGCGCAAAGCTGATGCTTTGCAGTAATACGGGAATATTGCATGTATCTACCTGTGTGGGTACAAGAACAGTGGGGCTGCACGGTCCTACAAATCCCGTTAAATGGGGCGCTTATAACAAAAAAGCAATAACCATACAGAGCAGTAAATACTGCTCACCTTGTTTGTACCTGGGACACGATTATGGCTGCAACTCTCCAACCTGCATGAAAGAGATCACAGCGGATGAAGTATATATGGAGATCAGAAAAGCATTAAAACCGGAATTATTTTTGAATATATTACAAGTACAGGAGAACTAAATTAAGATGAAAATCGGAATGTTAACCGGTGGTGGCGATTGCCCCGGGCTGAATGCGGTAATAAGAGCAATAGTAAGAAAATCATTATCCTACGGGTGGGAATGCATTGGGATTGAGAACGGATGGAAAGGCCTTGTTGATATTTATACCCGTCCATTGGATATGAACTCTGTTTCCGGGATTTTGCAAAAGGGCGGCACTATACTGGGCACCTCGAGGACAAATCCGTACAAACTTGAAGGCGGAGAGCAGACTGTAATTGATAACGCTAAGAAGATCGGGCTTGACGCATTGATCGCCATTGGCGGGGAGGACACTCTGGGAGTTGCGAACAAACTTTCTAAAACCGGGTTCAAAGTTGTTGGAGTGCCTAAAACTATTGATAACGATCTGAACGGAACTGATTATACATTTGGTTTTGATACCGCTGTGAACATTGCAATGGATGCTATCGACCGAATTCATACAACCGCTGAATCACACCACCGGGCTATGATAATTGAAGTAATGGGAAGACACGCCGGATGGATTGCAATGCATGCCGGAATAGCAGGCGGCGCGGACCTGATACTCATTCCCGAGAAAGAAATAAAAATTGACGACGTTATAAAGGTTATGAATGACAGGGAAAAGCGCGGCAGAACTTTTTCAATTATTGTAGTTGCTGAAGGCGCGAAGATAAGTGAATCTGATCAGAAAGCATCAGAGATGATACTTCAGGATGAAAAACTTGATGCATTCGGACATGTCAGGCTTGGCGGAATCGCAAACCTGCTGGCAGAAATTATCGAAAAGAAAACCGGTGTTGAAACCCGTGCAACAATTCTAGGTCACATTCAAAGAGGCGGTTCACCAACAGCTTATGACAGGGTGCTTGGCAGCAGGTTTGGCGTCCATGCTGTAGAGATGGTGAAAGAAGGCAAATTCGGAAGAATGGCCGCGCTCAAGGGCACAGAGATCATTGATATCCCGATTCAGGACGCAGTTGAGAGCCTGAAGACGGTTGGTGATGATTTTTATGATGTTGCCAGAACATTTTTCAGGTAACAGGCAGGCAAATGGGCTTATAGTAAGTAATTGTATATTAATATTTTCTTTGAATAATTGCAAAATTTTGCATATATTTGTTGTTTGCAGGAATAAATATGCCTATTTCTTTCGTAAAATTGAATAAATAGGGCAACAGTTAATAAGGTAGAAAGGTTTTTTGATGTCTTCATTAAAGGCTCGTAAAAAGATTACTCATAAAGAGATAAAGAAAGATAAACTAGTTACCGGTTATTTTGAAGCCAGGAACTGGCTTGATAATGATGAGAACAAGAAAAAAGTTTATATTGGTCTTGGAATACTGATCGTTCTGATAGCCGCAGGTTTTTTGTATTACAGCAACAAGAAAGCAAAGAACGAAGAGGCTGAAGTGAAGCTTTCGGCAGTCATAGGTTTGTATGAACAGGGCAAATATCCCGAGGCAGTGAACGGCGACCCCGCGGCTAACATAACAGGACTTGCTCAGATTGTAAATGAGTACGGCAGCACAGAAAGCGGAGAGACTGCAAAATTGTATCTCGGCAACTGTTATTTCAACATTAAAGATTACGATAACGCACTCAAGCAGTTTGATTCATACGGCGGTGATAATGATATTGTAAAATCATCCTGTATCAGCGGAATGGGAGCGGTCTACGAAGCAAAAGGTGACCTGAAGAAGGCCGGTGAATATTACGAAAAAGCCGCAAATGTGAATAAGACCGTAGTTATTAACCAGGAAAATCTTTTTTATGCTATTCGCGCTTACACAACTGCGGGAGATAAGGAGAATGCTAAAAGGGTATTTGCAAAGCTCAAAGAGCAGTATCCCAAATCAAAGTATATTAATGAAGCAAAGAGATTTGAGTCAGAATTCAAAAACTGAACATAAAAAGTAACAGGATAATTAACACAAAGTTTCTTTATTGAAGCTTTGTGTTTTTTTATACTCAAAATTAAAATTTCAGAAAATACAAATTGAACTGGTTAGATATAGTAATTGTACTGCTTGTTACCTTGCCCACATTCTTTGGGTTCCGCAAAGGATTCCTGAGAAAGCTTCTGGGCATAGCCGGTATAATACTTGGATTCATTCTTGCGGTCAAATTTTATGACACTTTAACGCCTTTACTTTCGAAGGTAATTAAAGAAAACCCTGCTTTTGTGAATGTACTCAGTTTTCTGATCATAATAGGAGTAATATACGGCGCTTCTATATGGCTGGCGAGATTTATAGCCAATATGAACTCCGGTACCAGTATAATTGATAAGATATTGGGCACTGCAGTAGGCTTTCTGCAAGGCTTACTTGTTGCAAGCGTATTGCTTTACAACCTTTCCTTTGCCAATCTTCCATCAGCGGAAACGAGAAATAATTCGCTGTTGTACGGTACTGTAACAAAAATTGCACCCGCAGTGTTTGATAAGATACTCGAGTATTTCCCGGGACTGCAGGATCTGTACAAAGAATACAAAACTCCTGTATTCAAATCCACTGAACAGGATAATAATAAACCGGTTGATACAGAAGGGGAGAAAAAGAAAGAGAACTGGAACACTAAAGATCCTAAAGGAAAATGAGCACTGTACTTATAATAGAAGACGACAAAGCAATTGTTGATGTTCTTAAGATGATACTGGAGCATGACGGGTTCAGTATAGAGAAGGCATTCAACGGCCCTACCGGTATCGAGAAATTCAAAGAGGTGAATCCTGATATTGTATTGCTTGATATACGTATGCCCAAAATGGATGGCATAGAGGTTCTGCAGGAAATACGGAAAATTGATAAAAGCTCTGTGATTATTATGATATCAGGTCATGGTAATATTGAAACAGCGGTTCAGACCACAAAACTGGGCGCATATGATTTCATTTCAAAACCCTTTGATGTTGAAAGATTGAAACTTACCATACAGAACGGTCTGAATTACCGGAAACTTCTCGCCGAAAATGAAAGCATGAAGCAGAAGTTTGATGCCGATGCAGAATTCCTTGGCACCAGCGAAGAAATGAAGAGGCTAAAGGACCAGATTTCGCGGATCGCGTCCACTTCAAGCAGGGTTTTAATCACCGGAGAAAACGGTACAGGAAAAGAACTTGCGGCAAAACAGGTACACAAGCTGAGTGACAGAGCGGATAAACCGTTCATCCATGTAAACTGTGCCATTATTCCCCGTGACCTGCTGGAAGTTGAATTGTTTGGAAGTGTAGAAGGATACCTTTCTTTTTCTCCCGGAAAGAGACTTGGGAAGTTTGAAATTGCAAATGGCGGAACACTTTTTCTTGATGAGATAGCCGATTTGAGCCTGGAATCACAGGCAAAACTGCTTAACGTTTTGGGAGAAAACAAAATAGAACCTCTTGGCAGCAACGCTGAAATTCCGGTTGATGTACGTGTGATCTCTTCAACAAACCGCAGCCTTAACCAGCTTATATCGGAAGGGAAATTCCGTGAAGATCTGTTCCACAGGCTTAATGTACTTACACTTGTTATTCCGCCGTTAAGAAGCCGAAAGGAAGACATTCCCGAGCTTGTTTGTCACTTCACAAAGGAGATTTGCCTGAAAAATGAAATGCCTGAGAAATCATTTACTCCAAAGGCGCTTGATTATTTAAGCTCTCTAAAATGGCCCGGCAATGTAAGGGAATTAAAAAACACTATCGAAAGACTGATCATACTTTCTGATTCAGATGTAATTGACAGGAAGAACATCGAATCAGAGAACAGGGCATATTCATCAGAAATGGATAAGCTTGTGAATTCAGAAAGCACTCTAAGGGACTTCCAGGACATATCTGAAAAGATATTCATTGAGAAAAAGCTAACCGAAAACAACTGGAATATATCAAAAACAGCAGAAGCGCTGGATATTCAGCGAAGCCACCTTTATACAAAAATTAAGCAGTTCAACATAGAAAATCCCGATAAGGACGACAAAAATCATTAAATCCGCTGATAATAATCAGTAGGAAATATGACTAATATAGGCAATATAATGATTATTGCTTATATCAACATATTTTCCTATAATCACGTCAATTCATAAACAAATTTATTAATTTTTAACTAGAATAATGATAATTAAGAATTACCTGCTGGCTTTTGTATTAATGCTCTCAGTAATCGGTCTATTTGAAATTCCGGTGTATTCGCAGCTTGGAAACAGCAATATGACCCTTCATGCAAACAAGAACGACCATCCCGGCACCGGAGGCAATTTATATTCAGCTTTATGGGGCTACAGGGCTCCGAACGGTCGTGAATATGCCATACTTGGCTGCGCAACCGGTACTGCTTTTTATGATATTACAGATTCATCAAACATTGTGGAAGTTGGATTCATTCCGGGTCCTACAAGCAACTGGCGTGAAATGAAGGTGTTTTCAAACTACGCTTATGTAGTTTCTGAAGCCTCAAACAGCAAGATTCAGATCATAAATCTTGCAAATTTGCCCGCTTCAGTATCACTTGTTGGTACCTCCAGCATGTCAAATCACAGCTCAACGCATTCAATTTCTCAGGATGGACCCTATCTTTATCTCCATGGCTGCAACAGCAGCTTTGGACAGGGAGTAACTGTAGTAGATCTTACAAATCCAACTTCGCCGGTTAAAAGAGGCGGGTGGAATACCCATTACGTTCACGATAGCAGGGTAAGGAACGATACTATTTACGCCTGCAATATTTACGATCCACCGGGAACAATAACTGTAATTAACGCGGCAAATAAAGATAACCTGACCACGATCACTTCTTGGGTAAATAATCCGAATCCGTTTCCGCATAACGCGGCGTTAACAGCTGGCAGGACTTATATCTATACAACTGATGAAACATCATCACCTAACGGCAAACTGAAAGTTTGGAATATTTCAGACCTTTCAAACGTAACATTTGTAACCAACTGGCAGCCAACTGGAATTACTACAGCAATTGTTCATAATGTAGAAATTTACGGTAACTATGCTTTGGTTGCACATTATACCGCTGGTATAAGGCTCATAAATATATCCAATCCGGTAGCGCCAACAGAAGCCGCATGGTATGATACATACCCTTCAAACAATAATAATACATACAATGGCTGCTGGGGAGTTTACATGTTTCCTTCGGGCAAAATAATTGCTTCAGACAGGCAGACAGGGCTTTATGTTGTTAAGCCAACAATTCCGCTTGTCGGCATCAATGATCCGGTGAACAATACGCCTGATAAGTTTGAACTGAAACAGAATTATCCCAATCCATTCAATCCTTCAACATCAATTGAATACAGCTTGAACAAAGCCGCCCATGTTACATTAAGAGTGTTTGATGTACTTGGCAGGCAGGTTGCTGTACTGGCTGATGAATACCGTCAGGCAGGTTCATACAAAGTAAGCTATGATGCAGGCCGACTTTCAAGCGGAGTTTATTATTACACACTCACAACAGATAACGGTTTCAGTGAAACAAAGAAGATGATTTTAAGCAAATAATAAAGGGTATCCAATTGAAAAAAACAATTTTTATTCTGTTTGCCGCGGTATTTTTTGCGGTGAATATTTATTCACAGCTTCCGAATCAGAATACTATTCTGCTGGCCAATAAAGATGAACATGGAAACGGGTACTCCGCACTATGGGGATACGCCGGTCCTAATGGCCGTGAGTACGCCATATTAGGCTGCAATACCGGTACAGCATTTTATGATATTACTGATACCGCAAATATTCACGAAGTTGATTTCGTAACCGGAGTAACTTCAGGATGGCGCGAAATGAAAGTATTTTCAAGTTATGCATATGTTGTTTCAGAAGGCACCAACAGCCGTCTGCAGATAATTGCATTGCAGTACCTGCCGGATTCTGTGAGTCTTGTAGCTACTTATTCGTTTGCTGGCTATACCAAAACCCATTCAATTTCCCAATCGGGTCCGTATTTGTACCTTCACGGCGGAAATGTAACACAGGGAGGAACTGATCCGGGTGGGATAACGATCCTGGATATAACAAATCCTACCGCACCGGTAAAAAGAGGCTCATGGTCAAACTTCTATGTACACGATTCAAGGATCTTAAATGATACTATTTACGCATGTAATATTTACGATCCGCCTGGTACTATTTCTGTAATTAATGCGGCTAACAAGGATAATTTAACTACAATTGCTTCATGGGTAAATAATCCAAATCCATTTCCGCATAATTGTGCAATACCTAATGATAGAAGGTTTATATACACAACCGATGAGACTTCATCTCCAAACGGCAAGCTCAAGGTTTGGAATAAATCAAATCTGAATAATGTAACACTGGTTACAACATGGCAGCCCACTAATATTTCGACAGCAATTGTCCATAATGTTGAAATTTATAATAATCTCGCAGTAATTGCTCATTATACTGCAGGTATCAGGATCCTGGATATTTCCAATCCTCAGGTACCAACAGAAATTGCCTGGTACGATACATATCCATCTTCAAATTCTTCGCAATTTGCCGGCTGCTGGGGAGTCTTTATGTTCCCTTCTTCAGGAAAAATAATAGGCTCCGATATGTCAGGAGGACTGTTTGTGATAAAGGTCGGCAACAATCTGACTGGAATTTCAGAAAATCAGTCAATACCATCTGACTTTTCACTTCAGCAGAACTATCCTAATCCGTTTAACCCCTCCACAACAATTGAGTACAACGTCCCAAAATCTTCATATGTAACATTAAAAGTATTCGATGTTCTGGGAAGGCAGGTTGCATTATTGGCTGATGAATTCAAAATAGCAGGTTCATATAAACAGAATTTTGACGCAGGAAGGCTGGCAAGCGGTATTTATTATTATACACTTGCTGCTGATAATGGCTTTACTGAAACAAAGAAAATGGTACTGAACAAATAAATTATTCAAATTTTGCTTTCAAAATGCCCGCTTATAGCGGGCTTTTTTTATTTACAACAAGTGATGTTGTTTTTGATAATAGCTATAATTAAATTATGTTATGAACAGGCGAATTATGAAATTTTTATATTTTCTTTTGTTATCTGCTCAACTGTTTGCGCAGCAGCAATCAGCAAATATGAGACTGATTGCAAACAAAAATGAACACTTTCTTGATATGTATTCTGCTGTTTGGGGTTATACAGCGCCAAACGGGCGGGAATACGCGATACTTGGATGCAGTGAAGGAACCGCATTCTACGATATTACAGATACAAATAATGTAACTGAGTCCGCATTCCTTCCTGGTTTATCTTCTCAATGGCGTGAGTTTAAGACATATGGTCATTATGCATATATTGTTTCTGAAGCTAATGGCAGCGGTTTGCAGGTAGTTGATCTTCAGTACCTTCCTGATTCAGTGAGTTTGCTTAACACGATAACTTTTCCGGGATACTCACGAACTCATACTATATCACAATCAGGACCTTATTTGTATTTAAACGGCGGAGACTATAACGGAGGTGGAATTTTTATTTTTGATGTTTCACAGAATCCTGTTTTCCCGGTAAAAAGGGGAAACTGGTTTGAACATTATATTCACGACTGCAGAGTTGTAAACGATACAATATGGGCAGCAGCAATATTTGACGGTTTCATATGCACTATAAACGCAGGCAATAAAGATAGTCTTCGGACAATAAGAAACTGGCTTAATCTCCCTGCACCGGGACCACACAATACTGCTTTGACTGATAACAGGAAATATCTTTATGTAACAGACGAGATAGGTTCATTCCCCAGATTTACCAAAGTATGGAATGTTACAGATCTAAATAATCCAGTATTGGAAACAATGTGGCGGCCGCCCGGCATAGATTCAGCCATAGGTCACAATATAGAGATTTACGGAAATTTCGCGCTTCTTGCGCATTATTCTGCAGGGGTCAGAGTGCTTAACATTACGGATCATGTTAATCCCGTGGAAATTGCATGGTACGATACTTATCCTCAGAATAATGGGAGCAATTACGATGGCTGCTGGGGGGCTTACTTGTTTCCAAGCGGAAAAATAATAGCATCAGACAGATCAACCGGACTTTACGTGCTGCGAAGCTCTGTGCTGCCTATTGGTATTAATACCGGTAATAATAATCTGCCAGCGACATTCAAACTGGGTCAGAACTATCCAAATCCATTCAACCCGGTAACTAAAATACAATATTCATTGCCGCGAAACGCTTATATCCGCCTGCAGATATATGATGCCTCTGGCAGGTTTGTTAAGTCAATTGTTGATGGATTCGAATCCGTAGGGGAGCATTTCGCTGTATTTAACGGCGGTAACCTCGCAAGCGGTGTATATTTCTATGTATTGCAGGCAGGGGAGTATGCCGAATCGAAGAAAATGGTCCTAATCAAATAAAATATCTATGAACGAAAACGAATTTATTGTGTTATGCGAAACTTATGATTATATGGAGTCAGAATTGATTAAAGCTTTGCTTACCGATAGCGGTATTGAATTCCATACCAGGAATAAAGCGATACATCATCAGGTGAGCTTGGGACGAGGATTATGGAAAGAATTTCAACAGGAATACCGATAATTATTTATGTTAAGGCAGGAGACGAGGCAAAAGCATATGAACTTCTGAATGAAGACCGTTCACACTTACTTGATGATGAAAACCTTGATTTCGGAAAAAATGAAGATGAACTTGATGCGGAGAATGATGAAGAAAACATCTAAGATTACTTTAATATTGTGCTCCTCTGCCTTAATATCTCATACAAAAACACTCCCGCCGAAACCGACACGTTCAATGAATCTATTTTGCCTACTATGGGTATCTTAACCAAATTATCACATAGATTAATGATATTTTTTCGCAAGCCTTCACCTTCACTTCCAAAAACCAGGGCGCATTTATCAGGGAACCTGAAATTATAAATTTCTTCATCAGTTTTTAACACTGTACCTATAATTTTGTAACCTGAACCCTGCAATACTTCAATTGTTTTGTAAATATTGGGTTCTTTTGATATTTTTATGTAATTAGTTGCGCCCGAGGAGCTTTTTATGACAGTATGGTTCACTTTAACTGAGTTTTTATCTGAAATGATTATTCCATCAGCCCCGGCCGATACGGCAGTCCTTATAACAGCCCCAAAATTGTGTGGATCCTGTATCTCATCCAGAATCACAAGTGTAGTTTTTTCTTTATCATTGAGTGATTTTAATATTTCGGTGGTTTTGGTGTATTCAAAATCTTTAACTTCAGCATAAATGCCCTGGGATATGCCTTCTGACTTATCGTTTCTGTCAAGTATCGTCTCAAAATGTGACTTCGGCATTTTGGCAATATTAATATTTTTTGATTTAGCTATACGCTCTATTTCTTTTATTTTATTATCAGTTATTCCATCCAATAAAACAATTTTTATTATTGTTTCAGGCGAAAATTTTATAGATTCTATAACCGGATTTCTTCCTATTACTAGCATTAAATATGTTTAAGTTTTTGTTTATATTTGAGAATAATGTTATTTATTTTTTCGCATCTCATCACAAATCTAATTAAATAAATTACAAAATACAGTAATAATGGAAAAAATATTAGATAAGCCTAACCATACCCCTGAATTTAAGAAGCGCAGGGGCCTGAACTGGATGACTTTAGGTCTGACTTACGCTGCAATGTACATGGCCCGTTACAATTTTGGATTTGCAAACAAACAGCTTTCGGATACATTCGGTTTTTCAAAAACAGAAATAGGTACCATTATTACCGTAAGTACTTTAATTTACGGACTTTCGGCCATTTTTAACGGTCCAATTGCGGATAGGTGGGGCGGCAGAAAGGCAATGATCACGGGGGCAATAGGAGCCAGCGTCTTCAATCTGGCTTTTGGTATGGCAGCTTATATGGGATTTTTGGGAACGGGTACATTTATGCTCTTCTATCTGGCAAGTATGTGGACTTTGAACCAATACTTCCAGTCATACAGCGCTTTGGCACTCATCAAGGTTAATGCAGGCTGGTTTCATGTAAGCGAAAGGGGAGTATTTTCTGCCATTTTTGGCTCAATGATCCAAAGCGGAAGGTTTTTTGTTTACATGCTTATGACAACCGCTCTTGTAGCAGGCTTGCCATGGCAGTGGAAATTTTTCATCCCATCTGCAATTGTTGCAGTATTTACATTTCTTACTTTTTTATTTGTTAAGGATTCACCCAAAGATGCAGGTTTGGATGATTTCGATCCGCAGGATGCTACCAGCGGCGATACTGAAAAGATCACGCTTGCTTATGTTGCCAAAAAAGTCTTCACAAATCCAATTGCAATAACCATAGCCGCTGCTGAATTCTGCACAGGACTTGTCCGCAAAGGATTTGAAGAGTGGTTCCCGAGGTATATGCAGGAAGTACACCATCTTAACCTGGATAATCCTGTGTTTCAGCGAAACGCATTTGCGATAGTTATCGCCGGAATTGCGGGTGCTTTTGTAGCAGGTTTTGCTTCAGATAAGCTTTTTGGCCACCGAAGACCGCCAGTCGCTTTCTTTGGATATCTGCTGCAGGTAATATCTCTTGCAGTGGTTACAATGACATCAAACTTAACCCTGATAATTGCCGCATTTACGGTTAATTCACTCGCTATATCGATGGTTCACTCAATGCTCTCCGGCACTGCTTCTATGGATTTTGGAGGCAAACGCGCCGCGGCTACTGCTGCGGGTATGTTTGATGGTATGCAGTACATAGGCGGTTCAGTTATGGGAATTGGAGCAGGTTGGCTGCTGGATACTTATGGCTGGGGCGTTTGGGGTCCGAGTATGATAGGTTTTTCTGCTATAGGCGGAATATTAATGGTGAAGTTATGGAATGCCAGACCGGGCAGGGGCGGACATTAAGAGAAAATGAATGCTATTTAGATCAGAAGAAGGCTCAACAAGGCAGCTGACAGAATTTTGCGCAGGTTATTTCTTCCTGTACGCAATTACAGGTATCACTGTCAAGTATTTTACCGGCTCCTCAGCGGTCATCAACCCATCAATGAGCGAAATCCAATATCTGGTATATAATACTATTGGCGGCAACCTGATAGCACTTGCTATAGTGCTGGCCTTTAAATGGTATAAAATTCAGTCGAATAACATTGTCAGCTTAATTGGCTTGAAAATACCTTCAGAATTTTATTACATCATTCCTTCCGGGATATGCACTGCAATTGTAATTCCCACTACCACACTTATGTACACTTTGCCTATTTCTGTTATGGTGGCAATGGTAATTATGCGGGGCAGTATTATTGTAATAAGCCGGGTAATTGATGCTATACAGATAAGGCAGGGAATACTTAAGAAAAGGGTCTATTGGGAAGAAAATATAGCAGTTTTATTTGCAATACTGGCTGTTGTAGCCAATTTGATTAACTTAAAGCCCGGCAGCTTTGATTTTGTAGGTTCAACAGCGGCAATGACAATACTTATGAGTTACCTTACGGCTTATTCAATACGTATTTATATCATGAATTATTATAAAAATACACGCGCAAAAGGGGTCAAGCAGGATAATAAAGGATTTTTTGCAGTTGAGCAAATAGCAGCAACCATAACTATGATCATAATCGGAGTATTCATTTACTATTCACCCGGGTTACTTGGCTGGGATGCACCGCAGGTCATTGATTTCGGCGAGGCATTTAAATCCCCGCATAATTTTTGGTTTTGGGCTTCAATATCAGGATTCGCTTTCGGCCTGCTTGCATTCTTCTCAGTCTTCATTTTCATGTTCAAAGGCCGCACGGCTACTTTTGCCGGATTAGTTAACCGTTTGACCTCACTCATAGCCGGAACGGCTGCAACGCTGATATTTGCATTGGTGTTTGGCGGAAAATACCCGGGAACTGAAGACTGGATAACTCTTGGATTCATATTAATAGCAGTAGCTTTTCTTACCAAAGCTGAAAAGAAACGCGCGGCTGAACTAAAACTTACAAATAATTAATGAGATATAAGAACATTCTTTTTGATCTGGATGGTACTATTACAGATTCAAGCCCGGGTATAATTAATTCATACCTGTATTCACTTTACAAAATCGGACTTGCTGAAAACGATATTGATAAACTAAAAAGCTACATTGGGTCACCCTTAAGGGCATATTATACCGAACGGCATAATCTCAGTACAGCTGATTCAGATATTGCCGTCAAACATTTCAGGGAGCATTATGCTGAAAAAGGAATTTTCGAAAATAACGTTTATCCAAAAATGGATGTATTGATTGACAAGTTAAGTGAATCCGGTTACAGGTTATACATTGCGACATCCAAGCCTCTTCAGTTCGCAATAACTGTATTGAATCATTTTAGACTTAAAGAATATTTTAACAGCATACACGGCTCAGATATGTCAGCTGAAAATAAACCTAAAGATAAACTCATAGCTGATGCAATACTGATGAATGGACTGATCAAAAATGAAAGTATTATGATAGGGGACAGGTACCACGATATAAACGGGGCTAAATCAAACGGGATCGCCTCAATAGCCGTAACCTACGGTTACGGAAGCATAAATGAGCTCAGTCAACTGCAGCCGGATTATATTGCCGATTCAGCTAATGAGATAGAAAAAATACTCTGGAAAGTTTGAGAAAACCAAATAAAAAAGGATAAGCTTTTGACCTATCCTTTTTCTCCTCCTCTAAATATACTCCTGAAAACTGATATCTAAAGTATATTCGAAATATTTCTTTACCTTAATAATATATAAAGAAGTATCGCTATAATTCCCGCAACTGAAAACAATGCATAATCCTGAACAATACCTGTCTGTATCTTTCTCCAGTCAATAGAAAGACTGTTAAAGAATTTTGCTGTACCGTTAACTGCACCATCAATTATCTTTACATCAAGTATCCTGTAGAAAACTCCAGTAAGCCATAATAGCGGCGATACAATAATCTTATCATACAGCTCATCAACTCTGTATTTTTCTTTTAGCAGGTTGTAGAATCCGCCGGAGAAAGCATAAAGCCTTTCACCCGATTTGAACATTTTGAGCGATACAATAATTGCAATAGCCGCTACAAGTACTGAAAATGCAATAAGTCCGTATTCAGTTGAAGCGACTACATGATGCTCAGGTAAAATTGCCAGAGCGGGAGCGAACACAGGCTCAAGCCAGTGCTCGATAAAATTAGGTGCTATGATATGCGGCATTCCTATGAATCCGCCAACAACAGAAAGTATTGCAAGAATTATCAGCGGTACTGTCATTAAGGCGGGTGATTCATGCGGGTGAACGTGAGCCTCATCATACCTTGGCTTGCCGTAGAACGTTAAGCTAATTAGACGCCATACATAAAAAGCTGTCATAAATGCGGTTAGAACTGCAATAGCAAAGACGGGGTAGTGTCCCGCAAAAAATAATTTCGAAAGAATTTCATCCTTACTGAAAAATCCGCTGAACGGCGGGATACCTGAAATTGCGATGCCTCCCATAAGGAAAGTAAGGAATGTAATTTTCATTTTACTTTTCATGCCGCCCATTTTGGTTACATCCTGTTCATCGTGCATGCCGTGAATAACTGCGCCCGCACCAAGGAACATTAGGGCCTTGAAGAAAGCGTGAGTTGTAACATGGAATATTCCCGTCGAAAAAGCCCCGGCACCCATTGCCATGAACATAAATCCTAATTGGCTTACGGTTGAGTATGCAAGAATCTTTTTAATATCGTTTTGCGCAACGGCAATTGTTGCCGCCATGAAGGCTGTAAGACAGCCGATTATCATTACAACTTCCATTGTAATTGGCGCCATTGCAAACAAGAGGGAAGTCCTGCCTATCATATACACACCTGCTGTGACCATCGTTGCGGCATGTATGAGCGCTGATACAGGTGTCGGACCCGCCATAGCATCGGGGAGCCAAACATAAAGCGGTATCTGCGCTGATTTACCTGTAGCACCTACAAATAACAGTAATGTAATTATTGTGAACATTGTAACGGGAACAAGTGATCCCGGAATTGCTGCGTTAATAGCTGCAAAGTTCAGAGAACCGAAATTCATGAATATAAAAAACATTGCAAGCATGAATCCGAAGTCACCTATACGATTCACCCAGAAAGCTTTGTTGGCAGCATCGCCTGCGAATTTCTTTTCGTAGAAGAAGCCGATAAGAAGGTATGAACATAAACCAACGCCTTCCCAGCCTAAGAACATCAGAAGCATATTATCACCAAGCACCAGGTTCAGCATCGCAAAAATAAATAAATTCAGGAACGCGAAGAATCTCGCGAAGCCTCTATCTCCATGCATGTAACCAATAGCGTAAACGTGAATAAGAAATCCGACTCCCGTTATAATTAGACACATTGTAACAGAAAGCGGATCCACAAGATACGCAGCGCTGATGTTAAGTGAACCTGTTGTTATCCAGTTGAAAAGGGGAATAGTGATACTTCTTGATTCCTGCGGAAGCGAAGTGATATGTAGATATGCTAAGACTGTAATAATAAATGAGCCCAGCACCATTAA
>JBHEKV010000081.1:0-5355 GCA_041859235.1 Ignavibacteria bacterium
AGTACTGCAGTCTCTGCAGTCATATTGCGTTTACCGTTAATGATTGTGTTAATTCTCTGTATCGGTACATTCATTTTATGAGCAAGCTCAACCTGTGTGATTCCAAGCGGCTCTAAAAATTCTTTTAAAAGTATTTCCCCGGGCAAAACGGGATTTCTGAATTTTGGTATCATATTAGTTTATTTTGTAAATATTCATTTTTAAGATCAGTGATAATCAGTTATCAAAACATCTTCGGCATTATGATTGTTCCATTTGAAAATTATCCTGTATTGGTCATTTATTCTTATTGAGTAAAAATCAGACAGATTTCCTTTGAGTTTTTCCAGCCTGTTGGCAGGCGGGACCCGCAGATCTCTGATTTCAGCTGCTGCATTTATCATATCAAGTTTTCTAACGGCTGTTCTCCAAATTGTCTGCGGAATAGAACGTGCTGCTTTTGAATCAAGCCCGTTAAAAATATCTTCAGTTACTTTATCAGCGAAATTTACTATCACCCGCAAATTTAACGCTTTAACGTAATACATGCAATTTAAAAAAATATTGTAAAGCAATTTTTTATGTACCTTTGAGTCTTAGTGCCTTGGTGGTAGTCTTTGGCCACGCCTTATTTTGCTGAAAGCAAATGAAGGTTTTGATTCTGTTCAAAAGCGACATGTCACCACTGTCAGAGCCAGTCCATTAGCCTACGGGGCTCTGGTTGTATAGAAATTCAAAGGCTGCAAACATAACATCCCTAACGGGATCAAAAGCTACTTGAAAAGTAATGATATATGACCTAAATCATTATTTATTTGTTATTTAGGCTTTGGAATTTGGCATTGCGCTATACTAAACCTTTTCATTTTAATCTGCATCATATTATTGTAATTTAGGAGAAAATATGCGGTCTAATTTAGCCGAGGCAGGAAATACTGCCGAGGGGGGAGCACTGGAGCTGGTATCGACAAGTCCGGATAGAGAGTTTGAACTGATTCGCCAGGCGGCGGCAGGGAACTCTCACGCGTTCAGGGAGCTGTATAACAACAACGTAAAACGTGTTTATGCAGTATGTCTGCGCGCATGCCAGGATAGAGATACAGCCGATGAGCTTACACAGGAAGTATTTGTTAAGGCGTGGGAAAAACTTTCATCGTTCCATTTTGAAAGCAAGTTCTCATCTTGGCTTCACTCAATTGCGGTGAACCAGTTTTTGATGATGAAGCGATCTGAAAAAAGATTCACCGAGCGCGTTGGCGAGCTTACTGAGATTTTGACGCGCGAAAATCCGCAGGCTAAAGTTAAGCAGGGTTATGATTCACGCATAGATATTGAAGGAGCCCTCGAAAAATTACCGCAACAGGCAAGAATGGCATTCGTGCTTCACGATATTGAAGGATACAAACATCACGAAATATCAAAGATGATGGATATAGAGGTCGGCACTTCCAAAGCCCATTTACACAGGGCAAGAAGAATGCTGAGAGAGGAGCTGGGAAAGTAAAAACATGAGCAAAATGAAAAACGAAACAACTATGAAACATATTACATGTGAAGAGACAGA
This sequence comes from Ignavibacteria bacterium, assembly GCA_041859235.1. Lineage (GTDB taxonomy): Bacteria > Bacteroidota > Ignavibacteria > Tepidaquicellales > OLB5 > OLB5. The sequence continues at coordinate 1,544 of JBHEKV010000081.1, forward strand.
ACTTCTGGTAGATGATTACCTTGAGGGAATGATCTCGAACGAAAACAGGCAGCTTATGGAAGCGCATCTTAAGGGATGCACGGGCTGCAAAAAATACCTGGAAGAGACAGTAATCCTTATAGAAAAGACAAGCCTCATTGCAGCCGAAGATGAAAAGGGAGAAAAGCTTCTTCCAAAAGATAAACAGCAGGCAATGTGGAACTCAATTGAGGCAAAGATAAACGCCAAACTGCCCGAGCATGACGATACGCACATTTACAACATGAACGGGTTTGAAGATGAATACATTCCTGTAACAACAGGCGGCAGCAAAGAAATCACACCCGGCCGCTCAGCATGGGGCAGTATGCGTTATTACTTCAGCGGCATAGCCGCGGTGCTGATCCTGGCATTTGTTATTTACGGTGTAAACCGTTACATGAAATCACGCGATAACGGGCTGGAGCTTAACACTAATTTGGTTGAAGTATCAGGCGGACCCAAGTGGATGGTAACATCACTAAAGGGCAGCCCGATGATAAACAACCTTGTGATGAAAGCAATTGATTCACTTGGTGTTGGCGGATATGTAACCACTGATGATTCATCAAAGGCTGAGCTTTACGTTGCAGGTTTGGGCAGCGTTATAATTGAGCCAAACTCGCGGGTTAAGCTTACAAAAAGCAGCACAGATGAGCACCGCATTCAGCTTGATTACGGCGCAATTGATGCCAGCATAAACGCCAAGCCGCGCACATTCTTTGTGGATGCAGGTACGGTTACAGCGGTAGATTTGGGATGTTCATATAAATTTTCCGTTGATAAAGCAGGCGATGGCCTGCTGTATGTAAGGCAGGGCAAGGTTTCGCTGGAATCCGCCGGCAGGGAATCACTGGTTCCCGAAGGCAAGTTCTGCGTGACCAAACAGGATATAGGTCCGGGCACACCGTTCAGGGAAGACTCCTCGCCCCAGCTTAAAAAAGCGCTGATGGAATTTGATTTCGGCAATTGCGGCGGGCAGTGCATAAAAACCATTCTTAATAATTCAAAAAAGACCGATGCCGTTACTCTTGTCAATATGATGCCAAGGGTTGATGAGCAGTACAAGGTTGAAGTTTATAATAAGGTTGCAAATTACGTAGCTCCGCCAAGGGTTATTCCAAGAGACAGCATTTCCAAGTTCAGCCGCGTTGAAGATATTGATGAGTGGGTAGATAAAATTATGGAAGAAGTAAATATACAGATCCAGGAGAACATGGCAAAAGTTGAAGAGCACATGAAACAGTTCGATAACGAAAAATGGCAGAAGGATTGGGAAAAGAACTGGAAGGAACACTCAAAGAAAAACTGGAATTTTAATTATGTAATACCGCCGGGCAACGATACAATGGAGTTTTTATACAAAACCGGTGTGGAAGTATGGACACCCGAAGAACAGCAGGAGCTTGAACAGGAAATGAAAGAAATGCAGGAAGAACTCAAGATCGATAACGAAGAGTTCAAGAAGGAAATGGAAAAGGTTAAGGAAGAACTTAAACGCGTTAACGAAAAGATAAAAGTTGATATGGAAGAAGTAAAGAAAGAAGTTGAGCGTGAAAAAGAGCTGAACAAAAAGGAAATGGAAAAAGAGCGCAAGGAATCAGAGAAGAACAGGAAACCCGAAGATACAGGCGATGATGATGATAACTAAGGCAAAAGTGATCCCGCCCGCGAATCACCAAACGTGATTCTTGCGGGACTTCGCCCCCAAGGGGCTCTAACGCAAAAGGAAATAATAATTGAAAAATATAACCCGCCCCAAAACGGCGGGTTTTTTATAACCGATAATATATCATATATGAAAATAGTAATCTCGCTTGCTGCCTTCTTAATATTCACAAATTTTGTTTGCGGGCAAAATGATAATAAGCCCCTTACTGATGCTTCAATTAAAGTGGGTGACGGATGCGAAGGCTGCGAAGCGGTATATGAATTACCTGTACCGTTTGAGGAATTGACATATATTGATACATTGCCTGATTTCGATGAATCCGGGACCAAGCTTGAGATCAGCGGTGTGATATATCAACCGGATGGCAAAACTCCCGCAGCGGGAATTGTATTGTACGTGTATCAGACTGATCAGAACGGTTACTACACTAAAAAGGGTAATGATAACGGAAGGCATGGTTACATAAGGGGCTGGCTGAAGACAAATGAAAAAGGTGAGTATAAATTTTATACATTAAGGCCTGCTCCATATCCGAACTCAACAATCGCCGTGCACATTCACCCTACAATTAAAGAGCCCGGTAAAACTGAATACTGGATTGATGATTATGTATTTGATGACGATAAGTATGTGAATGATTCATACAGAAAAAGGGCCGCAAACAGGGGTGGCGATGGGATAGTTACTTTGGTAAAAAACGAAAATGGTATTTACACAGCTAAGCGCGATATAATCCTTGGGAAAAATATACCGAATTATAAGTGATAAAAAAGGACTCCCGTAAACGGGAGTCCCTAATTACACCACCTGAATTTTGCTGTATTACTTATTTGATTTTTTTACGCTGCATGTGTTTGCCCCTATAATGGAATCCAGCGGGCAGAAATTCATGAACGCTGTTAACAGGGGAACAATACCTATTAAACCGAACCACGATTTGAAATAAAATCCCGCTCCAATTATTAAAACTCCAAGTACTATTCTTATAACTTTATCTGCGCTGCCTACATTTGTTTTCATTTTATAATCCTCCCGGATATTTAATTATTGATATATTCTTTTGATACAAAAATATACCAGGCAACCAGGATTATTGTGTGACATTATCACAAAACAGTTAAGAACGTTTGGAATTGAGCTGTAAGTGATTGTTTATGATTATTTTGCCTCTGTCAAGGATTATCAGTTTTTCCTTTACAAGGTCTTTTAAGATACGGCTGACTACTTCTCTTGAGGTGCCAAGCTCCGAGGCAATTTCAAGGTGTGTGGAATTTAAAATACCTCCGGCTGAATTGCTGATAATGTATTCAGCAATTCTTGAATCCATCTTTCGGAATGCGACCTCTTCGACAATTTCCATTACTTCAGAAAGCCTGGATGAGAGCAGGTCAAAGAAATATTTTCTCCACGGGTCATATTCTTTCACAAACTCACGAAGCAGCTCATTGGGTACAAGCACGGTTTCAATTTCTTCTTCAACTTCGGCTTCGGCAGGGAAAGTATTTTTGCTCATAATGCATGATGCGGTAAGAATGCAGCTCTCGCCCTTTTCAAAGCGGTAGAGAGTTATCTCTCTTCCGGTTTCACCGGTTTTAAAAACACGAACCCTTCCTGAAAGAATAAACGCAAAGAAAGAGCACGTATCACCTTTCAGGAAAATTGTTTCACCGGCGGGAAGTGTTTTTAAAACTGAATACTGCCTGATGCTTTCGGTTTCGATATCCGATAGCGCGCCTAAAAAAGGGTAGGCGGATCTAAGCTTTTCGAGTATTTCAGGAGTTATCATTGTACCTGATGTGTGTTTTCGCTCATAGCGGCAATTATGCGCGCGCGGAAGTTATTTTCACTCCACAGCTTCAGCTTTTCGCATAGCTCGGCATACAGTTCGCGCCTTTGTTTGCGCAAATGCAGCACGCTGCTTCGCAGCTGCCTCGTTGATAGACGCTGATCGCTATCCTTTATGGTCTGATTAAACAGCCGCACTTCTTTCATATGCAGGGATATATCGGGAATCATTACATCTGCGTCGTGGACCTCGCCCATGAGATCGAGGGATGATTTTATTTCATCAAGGCATAATTTAAAATCGGGGGTGAAGCAGTACTCGCCAAGCTCCATAGCG
>JBHEKV010000227.1:0-6926 GCA_041859235.1 Ignavibacteria bacterium
GGAGGGGTCTAAGCCAGGGATTGACCGAGTAAAATCCGCGTATTTCAAACCTGCATAATTATAAAGCATCTCAGGTTTTATTTAATGTGACCCCTCTGGCTCCCCCTTTCAGGGGGAGAACCTGTTCTTAAAATATTCGTACGTCTCAGAAAATAATATGCCCGCTATCATTATGCCGCCGCCTAATAGCTGCCATGGCGAGAAATGTTCGTTAATAAAAATTACCGCAAGCAGCACTGCCGCGGGCTGCTCCCATGTATATATAATACTTGCCCGAATGGGCGTTGTTTCTTTCTGGAACCTGTTAAGCAATATGGTTGTGACAAAGGTCGCAAGGATACCCATATACAAAAATGAAAGTATTTCACTCTGCGTGAATGCTATGTCTGTGAAGTCCTCAAAAATAAACCCTGTACCACCGGCCGCAATTACTACAAACCATAGCTGAATGAATATAAGTGTTATTACGTCATACTTGTTTGTGTAAACATCAACATATATGATGTAAAACGCCCATGCAAAAGCGCAAAAGAGTGTGATAAGATCACCGATATTGAGTCCGTTAACATCAGGCTGTGTGAGCAGGTATAGACCCGCAAGCACAACCACAACGCCTATCCAGTTTTCTTTGTGTACCTTCTTTTTAACAACTGCGAATTGCGCAAAGGGGACAATGAGTATTGTAATTCCGGTAATTAAAGCGGAGTTTGAGGCGGTGGTGTATATCATGCCGATTGTCTGTGTGCAAAATCCCGCAAACTGGAAAAATCCAAGCAGTAAGCCCGCTTTAATAATGCCGGGCGAGGAGAAGTTAAGCCGATTAAAAAATATAAGCGTAAACAGCAGCGCGCCTATAAGGAATCTTATCCCCACAAAATAAAACGGGGGGATAGTTGCCATTGAAATTTTTACTATGGGGAAAGTGCCTGCCCAGATGGTGGCAGTCAGGAATAAAAGCAGTTCTGCTTTATATCTTTTCACAGCGGTAGTTTAAGGATAAAGTTTCTGCAGAAGCTGCGGCAGGTACGGAATGCTTTGCCTGTAAATGATAAGTATTGAAAACCCGAACCATGCCAGCACATCAAGTATTATGGGTATATCTTTTGTTACGATAGATGTTGGTGATTCACCCAGATTTTTCTGGTGCATCAAATACATGTAGCGGAATATGCCGTAAATTACAAACGGTGTTGTATAAATGAGCTTTTCTGTACCAAAGGTATAGACTGTTCTTTCTGATACTGTATAGAGTGCGTAAGAAATTATCGTTCCCGCCGCCGCGATGGTGTTTATCTGGTCGGCAAATTCAACGGAATACTCCTTTAACACTTTGCGCTGCTTATCAATGTTCTCTTTGTTTACAATTTGCGAGAGCTCGCTGCGCCGTTTTGATATCGCAAGGAAGAGCGATATAAATATCGTGGTAAGTATCATCCAGCTTGATACCGATACGCCTATTGCGGCTGCGCCGCCAAGCACACGCAGCATAAACCCGAACGATATAAAAAATACATCAAGCAGTACAATTGATTTTACTTTAAGCGAATACAGCAGGTTTGTGATGAGATACAGCACTATTACAAATGAAAATACGGGTCTCTGGAAGATGAGTCCCGCTGCAATACCGATAACTATTATCACAAGGAAAACCATCGCCTGTTTTACGCTTATTTCCCCTGATGCGATAGGGCGGTATTTTTTCTTGGGGTGGACCCTGTCGCTCTCCACATCCATTATATCATTTATAATATACACAGCGCTTGATGCCAGTGAAAATATTATGAATGCCGCAAGTGAGGGTATCACATACTCTAAGTGGAAAATATGCCGCGAAAATAACAGCGGAGCAAAAACGAAAAAGTTCTTGATCCATTGTTTGGGGCGAATAAGTTTAAAAAGGTGGATTATCATTTATCAGTTTTATTACAGTACGATTTTATTTTTGTGTTCTACCCGGGGAAATTTTAATTCAAGTTGATCTTATCCCAGTTAATTTTATATACAAACATCTCAATACCGCCGCAAATTGTGTTCTTTCCAAGCCTCTGGCTGTGAACCTGCGTGAACGCCCCTGAATAGTTTGCCATAATGTATTCAAACCAATCAGGGTAAATTATTATATAATTTACTCCTTTTGCTTTAAGGAATTTAAAAAGCGATCGGGAGCCTTCTTCATAGCTCATTTTCTGAAACCCGAAGACTTCGGGGGTAACAAGCCCTGCCATATCAACTACGTACTTCTTGGTTTTGAATGTTATTATGCCAATATCATTCATGCCGAAGGCGGTTTCGCCGGGCAGGTTTTCATTCAGCCAGGCAGCAATTTTACCCTGCTGGTTGTTTATATTTTCGACGTTCCACCCCAGCACACCCGCAAACAGTACGCCGCTGTTAATTGATACAACAAGTATTACGGCAATTGTGGCTTTCCTGAACAGGGTATAACGTTTATAGCCTTTAGCCTGGTAATACACGTGGAGTTTACGCAATATATATATTGCAGATATGTTAATAAATGGAATAAGCGGAATTAAATACCTGCCATGATGCCGCCAGTTTGGAGCTATAAATGATGAAACAAGGGGCAGAAGGAAGATCCACAGGTTGATCAAAAGAAAACTGTTATCAGCTTTTTTCTTAATTACAGAATGAACAAAGTAAATTGCGCTTATGCCCCAAAGCATGAATATAATAAAGTTATCCTTGATGAAGATCTTTACAGATTCAATTACAAATGTAAAGTTGGGCAGATACTTTGCTGAACCAACCTGTCCTTCGTAGGTGTTGGGCAGAAATCCCCCTGTATGCATATATGAAAACACGGGGTAGGGCAGAAGCATAATTACAAATATCACTCCCGATAATACCAGCTTTGGGAAATTGCCTTTTAATTTATTTCGCAGAAGAAATAGTGCCGTAAGGTAATACAAACCCGCAAGCAGGTAAGTTTCGGGTCTTGTATTAGCTGCAATGCCAAGAAGTACACCGGTTAACAAAGATATCTTTCCTGCCTCTATTTCTTTTAAATGACTGCTGAATATAAGAACACTCAGCAGTACGAATAAAGTTATCTCCATTCCAGAAAGCGATGACCAGAGCAGCCTTCCGGCTGCCATTGTGATGAGTGTAACTAAGAGTGAATAAATACCGTCAAATCCCAGCTTAATACACAATTTATACAGCTGAACAAGCGAAAGCAGGAAAAACAGTGAGCTGACAAATAATGCGTAGGGAAGTATCAGGTTTTGCGAAAACAAAAATGGAACCGCCAGAATAATTACCCATAACGGTGAAGTTGTTCCGGGGGTTGGTTCGCCCGGGTTATACTGGTAAAAGAATCCATGCGCGAAGTTTTCCGCAAAGCGGAAGTGTATCCATACATCATCAAGCGGCGCGCCAAAGCTTCCGCCTGCAATGGTGTATTCCGTAATTAAATAAGCAATCTGTATGCATACGTAAAGGACAATTATTGTTAAAATGTGCTTATCAGTATTTTTGAACATTGAAATTATTATTTACTGCACTTTTTAGCAGTTAAAATACGGCCTGTTCTTCGTAAACTCCGAAGGGCTCCTTAAGAGCGCTGCACATTTCGCCAAGTGTAACGTGATTCCTTGCGCAGTCAAGTATCCTGGGCATCAGGTTCAGATTGTCATTTGCTGCCTGTACCATTGCAGCGAGCGTCTCTTCCACTTTTTCGTTATTTCTTGAGGCTTTCATTTCACGCAGGCGTTTAACCTGTACTCTTTCAACTTCTTTTGAGATCTTAAGTATAGGAATATCAATTTTTTCTTCTTCTTCAACAAATTCATTTACACCTACAATTATTTTTTCTTTCTTATCAAGCTCTAACTGGTAGTGGTACGCTGCGTCAGCGATCTCTTTCTGGAAGAAACCGGCTTCAATTGAAGCAATTACGCCGCCAAGCGCATCAATTTTTTCGAAATATCTTTCAGCTTCATCTTCCATTTTCTTTGTCAAAGCCTCGACGTAATAGCTGCCGCCTAAGGGATCGACTGTATTTATCACACCATGTTCATAGCCAATTATCTGCTGTGTACGCAGCGCAATTTTTACAGCCTTATCAGATGGAAGCGCAAGTGTTTCATCCATCGAATTTGTATGCAGGGACTGTGTGCCGCCAAGTACTGCGGCAAGCGCTTCGATGGCTGTCCTTACAATATTATTTTCAGGCTGCTGCGCGGTTAATGAGCAACCCGCAGTTTGTGTATGGAAGCGCAGTGTCCATGACTTTGGATTTTTAGCGCCGTATTTATTGCGCATGCGTTTTGCGTAAATTTTTCTTGCGGCACGGAACTTCGCGATCTCTTCGAAGAAATCTAAGTGAGAATTAAAGAAGAATGAAATTCTTGGCGCAAACGAATCCACATCCATACCGCGTGCTATGCACGCTTCAATGTAGGCAAAACCATCGGCTAATGTAAATGCCAGCTCCTGTGCGGCGGTTGAACCCGCTTCGCGGATATGGTAGCCGCTTACTGATACGGGATTGAATTTGGGAACGTAATCTTTGCAGTACTCAATCATATCAACAATAATTCTCATTGAAGGCTCAGGGTGGTAAATAAATTCTTTCTGCGCAATGTATTCTTTTAAGATATCATTCTGCATTGTGCCATGCAGCTTATCAAATGGTACGCCTTGTTCTTCGGCAACACCCAGATAGAACGCCAGCATCATTGCGGCGGGTGAGTTTATTGTCATAGAAGTTGATACTTTATCCAGCGGGATACCGTTGAATAAAACCTTCATATCATCCAGTGAGGATATTGCTACACCGCAAATACCAACTTCGCCTTCGGCAAGCTCGTCATCTGAATCCCAGCCCATAAGTGTTGGCATATCAAACGCGGTTGATAGTCCCGTTTGCCCGTGAGCAAGCAAGTACTTAAAACGCTCATTGGTATCTTCCGGGGAACCAAAACCGGCGAACTGGCGCATGGTCCATAACTTTCCGCGGTAAAGATTGTGATGAATTCCGCGGGTGTAGGGGAACTCACCGGGGTAACCTATTTCTGAATCATGCTCAATATTCTTCACATCTTCGGGTGTGTAGAGCAGTTCAACTTCTTCACCGCTAAGAGAGGTGAACTTCATATCGGTTGTAGGAAGCTCTTCGGCGGTTTTAAGCCACTCTTTTTTTGAAGTACTTTTGTTCAGTAATGGACTTGTTTTTTTTCCGTTTTGGATGGACATATTATAGTGATTGTTTATTTTCTTTTTGGAACAGCAAAAATAATGATTTTTATCATACTATTCTATTGCTAAATGGGTATTAACTCTGCAAAATTCAGCTGAATCTGCAATTTCAAGCGATAATTTATTGTTATAACCTTTATATATAATTACTTTTTAGCTAATTTTGTTCGCAATGAAGGATATCCCCGAAAATATTACTATAGATAATATAGAGTTAACTGTAAATGAACTTGAGCGTTACAGCAGGCATTTGGTTATCCCGGAAGTTGGCAAAACGGGCCAATTGAAGCTGAAAGCGGCAAAAGTACTGATTCTGGGTGCAGGAGGACTCGGCTCGCCTATATCCATGTATCTCGCAGCGGCGGGAGTTGGCAGGCTGGGAATTGTTGATTTTGATGAGTTAAGCTATTCAAACCTGCAAAGGCAGGTTTTGTATTCAACAAATGATGTGGGTCACCAAAAAACAGAGCTTGCAAAACAGCGTTTATTGGAAATAAACCCAAATATAGAAATTACTCTATATAATGAGCGGCTCACAAGGGATAATGCATTTGATATTCTGCGGGATTACGATATTATTGCCGATGGCACCGATAACTTTGCCACCCGGTATCTTGTAAATGATGCATGTGTAATGCTTGGCAAACCGTTTGTTTACGGCAGCATTTTAAGATTTGACGGACAGGTGACTTTTTTTGATCCTAAAACCGGACCATGTTACAGATGTCTTTATCCTGAGCCGCCAGCCCCGGGTGAAACCCCAAACTGCGCCGATGGCGGTGTTCTTGGCGTGCTGCCGGGAATAGTTGGTTCATTGCAGGCAAACGAGGTGCTGAAATATTTGCTTGGTAAAGGTGAATTGCTTAAGGGCAGACTGTTACTTATTGATGCACTGAATATGAAGTTCCGTGAAGTTAAATTTGCAAAAGATCCTGCCTGCCCGGTTTGCGGCAGCGATCCGTTAATTACCGAATTGATAGATTATGAATTATTCTGCTATAACACAAATAAAAAGGAAAGTATGACAGAACACAACGAATGGGAAATTACTGTTGAAGAGTATAAACAAAGAGTTGATAAAGGCGATAAAGTATTTTTGCTTGATATACGCGAACCGCATGAAAGGGATATTTCTAACATTGGCGGTGTGCTGATACCGATGAGCGAGCTGCCGGAGAGAATGAATGAATTGCCGGAAGATAAAGATACCGAAATAATTGTATATTGCAGAACAGGCAACCGTTCACACCATGTAACTTTATACCTGAAGGATAATGTTGGTTACAGCAACGTAAAAAACATGCTTGGAGGTATTCATGCATGGCATGACAGGATTGATCCTGAAGTAAAGAAATATTAATTTAAACTAGATCAATATGAAATTGAAGATAGTACTTGAACCCAGTGAAGATGGAGGTTACACTGTTTATGTTCCTTCTCTTCCGGGTTGTATAAGTGAAGGTGACAGCAAAGAGGAAGCGGAAGCCAACATAAAGGAAGCGATAGAACTTTATCTTGAACCAGTTGATGATGAAATGATTTTAAAAGAGGGTGTTGAAACAAAGGTACTTGTTCTGTGAGTAAAGTTCCGGTATTGCCATATTTTAAAATTATTTCTGCTCTGCAAAGGAACGGTTGGATTATAGTCAGACAGAAAGGCAGCCATATAAGATTACAGAAACGGCTTGAGAACGAGATACTGAAAA
>JBHEKV010000080.1:0-13895 GCA_041859235.1 Ignavibacteria bacterium
ACAAAGCTCAGCCTGATATTTGATACTTATCCCTCTGAAATGGAAGCCGTTGCGTCCTTTTCAGATTAAAGGAAGTTAATACAAGTTTTTGAAGTTAATATAATATTTTCATACAGGGAATATATTTTAAGACTAAGAATAAAAAAGAAACTCAATAATCTATTGGAGGAATAACTTAACTATGAAACAATCCGTTTTTATCACAGTAGTCCTGGTAGTAGCACTCGTAGTATCATTTGCAGTATTCCAGTTCGTATTTGGAAGCCCGAACAATTTTAAGGGCGGCGATACCATAGCAGGAACCCCGGTTAACGTATTCGGTCAGATATACAAAGGCGGACCGGTTGTTGTTGCACTTATGACCATCAGTATTATGGTTATTACATTTATTATCGAAAGGCAGCTCTCTTTAGGCAAAGCTAAAGGCAGAGGCGCTATTGAACCGTTTGTTAAAAAAGTCCAGACTCTGGTCATGGATAACGACATAGATGGAGCAATTGCAGAGTGCAATAAGCAGAAGGGTTCGCTAGCTAATGTACTCAGGCTGGCCCTGGAACGCTATAATGTCGTTAAGAACGACCCTATTGACGGCGAAAAGAAAATGGCAGAAGTACAGCGCGCCATCGAAGAAGCTATGATGCTTGAAGTTCCTCTTTTAGAAAGAAATTTGGTCGCACTTTCAACAATAGCATCAATATCAGTGCTCGTGGGTCTGTTCGGTACAGTACTTGGTATGATACGTTCGTTCCAGGCGCTTGCTACAGCAGGTACACCAAACGCAACAGAGCTTTCAACCGGTATTTCCGAAGCGCTTATCAATACAGCTTTCGGTATTTTCGGCGCGATTGTTGCTATTATAGGTTACAATTACTTCTCAACACGTGTAAGTAATTTCACTTATATGATTGATGAAGCTACATACAATATAATGCAGATTTTGACTGTTAAATCCAAATAAGGCACTGTGTAATCTAAAAGATATTTACTTAAATAATTTAGTATAAGAAAGTAAAAGAATATGCCAGCAGTCAAAAAACGCAGAAAACCCGCACAAGCCATAGATATGACGCCGTATGTAGACGTTATTATGCTTATATTGACCTTTTTTATCTTAACGGCGCAGTTTAAAGCTGAGCTTGCTGAAGATATACAGGTAAAGCTTCCTAATTCAGGTAATGATACAACCAAACTTCCTGAAAGAAACGTAATGACGCTTGTTATCAACCGTTTTGGCGATATATTTGCCGATGTTGATAATATCAATGTAAGAGAAGACGTTCTTGGCGATCCTATCGGTCTGGCTGCTTTTCACCCTGATAGCACCACTCAGCCGGGATGGACAAACCCTGCTAACCTGAATGATAAAGGGCAGATGAAAAGGCCTATCATTGCTTTTAACGACAGGGAAAAATTCAAGAAACTATTGATAGATTTCCGCTTGTCTTCAAAAAGTAATGTTGGCAAAGATCTGAGAATTGTGGTAAAGGGTGATAAAGAAGCAGATATCGGCGCAGTGCAGGATTTGATGGAAATAATGAAAGAAACCAAAAATACAAGGTTCTCTTTTGTAACGGATCTTGAAACAGACGAAAAAGAGAAGAAGTAATTATACAAGAATTAATTAATTCTGTTAACTCTGTAATTAAATAATTAGTTTTACCTGTTCATATTTTGTGTTGAACAGGTACAGGAGAAATACATAATGGCAAGTGTTGAACAAGCCGAAGGCGGAAGCGAAAAACGCGGCCGCAAACAAAATAAATGGGCTAAGCGTAAACGGGTAGGATTTCATATTGATATGACCCCCTATGTTGACGTTATTATGCTTCTGCTCACATTCTTTATCATGACATCAACATTGAACCAGCCGCAGGTTATGCAGATAAACCTCCCTAAAGGTGATCAGGAATCGACCGTTAAAGTGGATATGGGTAATGTAGTGTTTATCAGAATTTCTGAAAAAGGCAACATCGGTTTATCCAAAGGAAAATCCGATGGAACCGAAGAACAGCCGATAAAAGTAAACCTTCAGCAATTAAAGCAATATCTTGAAGGCTGGGGTACGGCTAACAAAGATATGATCATGATCCTTAAATTCCACCGGAAAGCCAAGTATGATATGATGATATCTGTGCTTGATGAGATAAACCGCGCAGCTATAGAAAAGCGTTACAGTTTTTCGAAGATGGAAGAGCCCGATTTCAAAGTGCTTGAGGCAATTGGCGGCTAAATCAGCATAATTATTCAATAAAGATTACGCTTAACTGATTCACGGATTGTTTCAAAATATTAAAGGACATTCTATATACAGAGTGTCCTTTTTGTTTAACATTGTGCAATAATATAACTACAAATCACCTTCAACTTCCACTTTGGTAACCTTATATGAATTTATCACATCCTTAGCGGAATAAATTATCCCTATCAGTACAAGAAGCATGCCGATCAAAAAAATCACAAGCGGAGCCATTCTGAGAATATATGATGTAAAGAATATGTTCACGCCGATCAAAATTGAAGTTAATACAAACAAAAGTATAGAACCCATTGTATACAGTATCGCATTACGTATTTCTTTGCATCTCTGAGTCAGCATTGTGATCTGGCTTGTTATACTTGAATAACGGAACTGCTCGTTCGCTCCGGGTTCTTCATTCCGTGATATTTTAATATGATGCCTTCTTCTTTCTTCGTTCAGCAGCCTTATACGGTTTATTGTGCTGGTATAGCGGTTGTGCATGCTAAGCAGAAGCAAAGCTGTTGCAGATATTCCCAGTGCCGGGGCAAGTATCGCCTGGATTGCTTCAATACCTGTCAAAATGGTGTCATTCATTTTAGTGAGCTGTTAAAATTTCTTTATGTAATGGTTTCATTTGTTCAAATTTAGCCAACAATAAGTGAATATTCTATTCAATTATATATGCTAAGGCTTCTTTTGGGTTGTTATACATCCAGTCCTCCATTATTTTAACAATTATTCAAAATTCAGTATTGCGATACTTTCATTATTTCTTTCTCTACTTAATTTATACATGATTAATCATATATTTGTAAATGAATTCTAAAGTACTGATAATTGATGATGAACCGGCAATCAGAAACCTGCTTGAACGGATACTTACATTGGACGGCTTCTCTGTTATCACATCACCTGATTTCGCCTCTGGTATATCGCACTCCGAAAATGAAAATATCGCAGTAATTGTAACTGATGTCAAACTGCCCGACGGCAGCGGTATTGAGCTCACAAAGAAGATAAAATCAAAATTCCCGGATATTGAAATCATAGTAATTACAGCATTTGGTCAGATAAAAGATGGAGTAGAAGCCATGAAAAACGGCGCCTTTGATTATCTGGTGAAGGGTGACGATGATGATAAACTTCCGCTTACTGTAAAACGCGCATATGAAAAAGCCATGATGCATCGTGAAGTTAAAGAACTCCGCAGCCGAATTGATTCCAAATACGCGTTCAGCAAGATCATCGGTAAATCAAAAAAGATATCAGAAGCAATTGAATTTGCTAAAAAGGCCGCCCCGACGAATACAACAGTATTGCTTCTGGGTGAAACCGGTACCGGCAAAGAACTTTTTGCACAGGCAATACATAATTCAAGCAAACGCAGTACTAAAAAATTCATAGCAGTTAACTGCAGTGCAATTCCCAAAGATCTGCAGGAATCAGAATTTTTCGGTCACAAAAAAGGAGCGTTTACCGGAGCAGTGAACGATAAGAAGGGCTACTTTGAAGAAGCAAACGGCGGTACGATTTTTCTTGATGAAGTCGGGGAAATGTCCCTGCAAACACAGGCTAAGCTTTTGAGAACAATTGAAGAAAAAACATATTTACGGGTAGGTGACCCAAGGGAACATACCCTGGATATCAGAATAATTGCAGCAACATACCGTGACCTGAAGACAGCTATTGCTGAAGGGACTTTCCGTGACGACCTGTATTACAGGCTGAATACATTTACAATTCATCTGCCTTCTCTTGCTGAAAGGCCCGATGACCTGGATATCCTGATAAGTTATTTTGTGGATTATTATTCCGAGAGACTTAACAAGAAGATAGATTATATAAGTGATGAGTTTTCTGATTCCCTAAAGTCATATAGATTTAAGGGAAATATCAGAGAACTTAAAAATATAATTGAGCGTGCTGTAATACTTGCGGGAAATAACCAACTTACTAATGAACTTCTTCCGGAAGAATATTCAGAATTAAAACCCGGCAACACTGAACACTCCCTTGAAAGCGTTGAAAAAGCTCATATACTTAAAACCTTAAATGAATTCCATGGAAACAAAACACAGACTGCAAAAGCTCTTGGAATAGGCACTGTAACTCTCTACCGAAAACTGAAAGAATACGGTATCGAATAAACCTTGGAACCGCATCATAGAACCCTTTCAAATTGATATAACCATTTCATTTTGAAATACTACTTTCCTAAAATTTGCTGATTTTTGGCTTAAATTGCTATAAATATTCGGCACGGCAATTGTATGTATTTAAAAAAAAGATAAGTGAAAATGGATACATTATATTTTATTTCATTTACATGTGTTCTGGCTTTGTTTCTTTACGTGATATACACTATTTCCAGATCACAGAAAAATTCGAAAGTTAAGGAACTGCATTACAGGTCAATGCCAATAATAAAAACTAAATCATATTTATGGAAGTAATGACGATTGCATTAATGATCCTGACCGGATTGCTTTTATTCGGTATATTTTTCTTTTTTACGGATAAGGGGGAAGAAATACTTTGACAATCCTGTTCTCGGTCAGTATAGCAGTTTTTGTATATCTGGTTTATTCATTAATTAAAGCATAAAGGTTTTAGTTCTAAATGGAATATCTTTATTCTGCAATAATTATTCTAGTGACAATAGTGCTTGCAGTACCGCTTGGCAGGTATATTTCAAAAGTTTTTAAAGGTGAAAAGACTTTTCTTGATTTCTTTGAACCTGTCGAAAAGCTGATTTTAAAGGTCAGCGGGATAAACCCGTATGCGGAAATGGACTGGAAGCAGAACTTGAGGGCTTTGCTTACGATCAATTTAGTCTGGTTTATCTGGATCATGTTCGTTCTGCTGACCCAGACTTGGCATCCGTTCTGGAATCCGGATAATATTATTTCTATGGAGCCCACTCAGGCCTTTAATACTGCAGTTAGTTTTGTGACAAATACAAACCTGCAGCATTATTCCGGTGAAACAGGTGCTTCTTATTTTTCACAGCTTCTGGCACTGGTATTCCTTCAGTTTGTTTCTGCCGGCACAGGAATCGCAGCTCTTGCATTATTGTTTAAAGGACTTTTGAACAGATCGGGCAGAAATCTCGGTAACTTTTATTATCATTTGGTCAGAACTTGCACCAGGATACTGCTTCCTCTTTCAATAACTCTGGCAATTGTATTGCTGCTGAATCAAACACCAATGACATTCAAAGGTTCTGAAACAATTGTCACTTTGCAGGGTGATACAGTAAGCGTTGCGCGCGGACCGGTTGCCGCAATGGTTGCAATTAAGCAGCTAGGTACTAACGGCGGCGGTTTTTTTGGGCCTAATTCAACACATCCGTTTGAAAATCCCAACGGCATTACAAATGCGGCTGAAACAAGTGCAATACTCTTGATACCTATTGCAATGGTTTTTGCGTTAGGGTATTACCTCAACAGAAAAAAGCTTTCTTATATTATTATGACAGTTATGACTGCCGGATATTTAATGCTGCTTATTCCAACTATTGTGCAGGAAACAGGCGGCAACCCGATGATTACCCAAATGGGTATCACCCAGCCCGAGGGCAGTATGGAAGGCAAAGAAGCAAGGTTTGGACCCGTGCTTTCAGCTTTGTGGTCAATAAGTACTACAGTAACATCAAACGGTTCAGTAAACTCAATGCACGATAGCTTTACAGCTTTATCCGGCGCTTTCCAGATGATGGGTATGCAGCTTAATGCATTTTATGGGGGAATTGGTGTAGGTTTTATCAATATGTTCATTTTCATGATTATTGCGGTATTTATATCAGGATTAATGGTCGGCAGAACTCCTGAGTTTCTTGGCAAAAAAATTGAAGTACGGGAAGTGAAAATTGCGATACTTGTTGCCTTGCTGCATCCATTACTAATTTTAGGGGGAACAGCGCTGGCATCACATACATGGATGATCACAGAAAATCCCGGAGAAACGTTAAAATGGCTTAATAATCCCGGCTTCCACGGATTCAGTGAAATGCTGTATGAATTTACTTCCGCAGCGGCTAATAACGGATCAGGTCTCGAAGGTCTGGGAGATAACACGGCGTTCTGGAATATTTCCA
Source organism: Ignavibacteria bacterium (assembly GCA_041859235.1). Taxonomy (GTDB): domain Bacteria; phylum Bacteroidota; class Ignavibacteria; order Tepidaquicellales; family OLB5; genus OLB5. The sequence continues at coordinate 6,336 of JBHEKV010000080.1, forward strand.
CAGGTATTGTTATGCTCCTGGGCAGGTATTTTCCAATTATCGGACCTTTAATGATTGCAGGGTTGCTTTCTCAAAAAAAGTATATTCCTGAGTCATCAGGTACTTTAAAAATGGATTCACCAATGTTTGGCGTAATGCTCTTTGCAGTAATACTAATAGTGGGCGCACTGCTCTTTATACCTGCACTTGTGCTGGGACCCGTTTCAGAATTTTTAACAATTTAAGATAAATAAGAGAATTTATAAACATATGTCTAAACATCCAAGAGTATCTAAGTTATTCCAAAAAGATCTTGTTATCCAGGCGTTAAATGATTCCTTTGTAAAACTGAACCCTAAAGCAATGATTAAGAATCCTGTAATGTTCGTTGTTGAAATTGGTACTGTAATAATGATTGTAATGAGTATTTATTTACTCGTGAAACCCGATGCTGTTCAGGGCAGCTTTGCTTACAATTCAGCTATTGCAGTGATATTATTCGTAACTTTAATTTTCGCAAATTTTGCTGAAGCATTGGCAGAAGCAAGAGGCAAGGCTCAGGCTGAAACCCTGAGAAAGACAAGACAGGAGACCCCTGCAAATGTTTTAATGCCAAATGGCGATATTAAAGCAGTTATGTCATCTGATCTGAAAAAGGGAGATGTATTCATAACTGCCGCAGGTGAAATAATTGCAACAGATGGAGAAATTATTGAAGGTATTGCTACTATTGATGAGTCAGCAATTACGGGTGAATCAGCACCGGTTATCCGCGAAGCAGGCGGTGACCGCTCAGGCGTAACGGGCGGCACAAAGGTACTTACTGATATGATCAAGGTACAGGTCACTACAGAAAAAGGTGAATCATTTTTAGATAAAATGATAACCCTTGTTGAAGGCGCAAAAAGACAGAAAACACCGAATGAAATTGCATTGACTATTCTGCTCTCTGGCTTTACAATTATGTTCTTAATTGTTACTGTAACCCTGGAGCCCTTCGGACGTTTTGCGAATACTCCGATAGCAATTGCTTCATTGATATCATTGTTTGTCTGCCTGATACCTACTACAATTGGCGGATTACTTTCCGCAATAGGTATTGCCGGAATGGACAGGGCACTTAGGGCAAACATCATAGCAAAATCAGGCAGGGCAGTTGAAACTGCCGGTGATATTGATGTTTTGCTTCTTGATAAAACAGGAACAATTACTATTGGCAACCGTAAAGCTACAAATTTCTATAATGTTAATGGAATGCCTGATGGAGAATTCATAAAATACTGCGCACTTAGTTCAATTTCAGATGAAACGCCCGAGGGTAAATCAATAATCGAACTTGCCAGAAAAAGTAACGTTGATGTTAATTTGAATGATCATATAAATGATACATTCATAAAATTCACAGCTCAAACCAGAATGAGCGGTGTTGATACTACTGGCGGACTTTCAGTCAGGAAGGGGTCAATAGATACTATTAGAAACCTTGTCCAGTCAAATGGCGGAACCATACCGGTGAATATGCAGAAAATAGTAGAAGAAATTGCATCCAACGGCGGAACGCCTCTTGCAGTATCAGTTAACAGCAGGGCCGCGGGCGTTATTCAGCTTGAAGATATTATAAAAACCGGTATACAGGAAAGATTTGATAGACTGCGTAAAATGGGTGTAAAGACTGTAATGGTTACTGGTGATAATCCATTAACTGCAAAATTTATTGCAGGTAAGGCAGGAGTTGATGATTTTATTGCTGAGGCCAAGCCTGAAGATAAAATGAACTATATAAAGGTTGAACAGAAAGCAGGCAAGCTGGTTGCAATGATGGGTGACGGCACAAATGACGCCCCTGCGCTGGCGCAGGCAGATGTTGGGGTGGCAATGAATTCCGGTACTCAGGCTGCCAAGGAAGCCGGTAATATGGTTGATCTTGATAACGACCCGACTAAACTTATTGAAGTAGTTGAGATCGGAAAACAGCTTCTTATTACCAGGGGTGCATTAACAACATTTTCAATTGCAAATGACGTTGCAAAATATTTCGCAATTGTTCCCGCTTTATTTATTGCCTCAATCCCGCAATTGCAGGTACTGAATATTATGGGACTTACTTCACCGGGCTCTGCAATTCTTTCAGCGGTTATATTTAATGCTGTAATTATTCCGATTCTTATTCCGCTTGCATTAAAGGGTGTAGCTTACCGCCCTTTGGGAGCGGAATCACTGCTTGCAAGGAACCTGCTTATTTACGGATTTGGCGGAGTAATTGTACCGTTTGCAGGAATTAAGCTGATAGATGTACTTTTGACAATTTTTAACTTAGTCTAATTTAAAAAATGATAAAGAATTTAAAAAGCTCGCTGATTTTAACCGTAATATTAATATTAATGTTCGGTGTTATTTATCCACTTGGTATATATACAATCGGGTTGGTATTCCCTTCAAACTCAATTGGTTCGCCAATAGTAAAAGATGAACAAATTATAGGGTTTGAAAATATTGGGCAAAGTTTCACTGATGATAAATACTTCTGGGGTAGACCCTCGGCTGTAGGTTACAATGCTGCTTCTACGGGAGGTTCAAACAAAGGACCATCAAACCCCGACTATCTTGCGGAAGTTCAGGCAAGGATTGATACTTTCCTTGTCCATAATCCGGGAATCAGAAAGGAAGATATTCCTTCAGATCTTGTAACAGCTTCAGGTTCTGGTATCGATCCGAATATTTCGCCTAATTCGGCATTCATACAGGTAAAAAGGATAGCTGCTGTGCGGAATTTACCTGAAGCGCAAATTAAAGCTATGGTTGATTCAAGCATTGAAAATACAATAATGGGAATGCCTGTAATAAATGTACTTAAACTGAATTTAAAACTTGATGAATTAAAATAACTAAACATATGATCACTTTAAAAATGAAAGACCATGATAATGATCATTATGAATCACTGGCAATGCTTCTTCCGGTTGCTGTAACTGTATTGGGAATAATAATTATGTACATATTATATAAACTATATTTTTGATTTATGGAAAGAACAATTTTGATCTTAATGCTTCTTTGCGTTTCACAATTAATTAAAGCACAGGATTTTACCAAATTTTCATTGAGCGGGTACGTAGATACTTATTATGCCTGGGATGATGATAAAAACGGTAATTCCGTAAGGCAATTCTCATCAACAGTTCCCTACAGGGAAGAATTCAGGCTGAGTATCGCGCAGGTATCGCTTAAGTATAATGATACAAAAGTGCATGGCGCGTTGACCCTGCACTACGGTGATATCCCTACCATAAACTGGCCGGCTAACCAGCAGTTCGTCCAGGAAGCTTACGCGGGGTTTTCACCTTCAAAAGATCTCTGGATTGATGCAGGATACTTCCTGACACATATCGGAGCCGAAGGTTTGCTGCCCAAAGGCAATTTCTTCAACACGCTGGCGCTTCCAACATATTACGAGCCGTTCTACCAGAGCGGAGTGAGAGTATCATATGAATTCTCACCAAAAGTTTATGGTTCCCTGCATTTGCTTAACGGGTACAATGTTTTTGCTGATAACAATAAAAATAAATCTATTGGTTTATCTCTTGGTGTAAAACCTGCTAAAAATGTTGAGCTTATTTATAATAACCTCATCGGAAATGAAATTTCCTCCGGCTCTGAAGGTAAAACAAGAATGTATAACAATCTTGTATTCAAATTTTCACCTTCATCCAAAGTTGATTTTCTCCTGGGGGCTGATCTGGCTTTCCAGGAAAGATCATCTCTCACTGATTCAACATTAAATGCAACAATGTATTCCGGACTTGCTGCATTTAAATATAAAATTACAAAAAAGTTTTCTGTTTCTTTAAGAGGGGAAATGTATAATGATAATGATGGATTTCTCTCCGGTGCATTTACAGATAATTCAGGCAAACAGACCGGCTTGATAGCTTACGGAACAACTCTGGGGTTTGAAGTAAAACCTGTCGAGAATGCTTATTTCAGGATCGAATCGAGATACTTATCCGCAGATAAGGACCAAAAGATTTTCAATGAAAAGAAAAATTCGCGTATAGAGGCAAATACCAGCATAGGAATAGAATTTTAGCTTTAAAGCAAAAATAAATTAAGATATTATGGTAACTCCGCAAGGTATTATTCCGGCGGAGTTTCACCGTTTATTAATGGTTAATCCAATTGATCTGAAATACGATGCCTCCGGGCAGAATTTCTACCAGCTCATTCAGGAGGGAAGGCGGGGGAGTTTTAAGATATATATCGGCCTAGCCGCCGGTGTTGGCAAAACATACAGGATGCTGCAGGAAGCGCACCAGCTGATGGCCGCAGGAATTGATGCTGCCATTGGATATATTGAAACGCACGGAAGGACTGAAACTGAAAAGCTTGTATCGGGAATTCCTTTTATACCGCACAAACAGATCTATTACAAAGGCAAAGAGCTGGAGGAAATGGATATTGATGCGATACTTTTGCGCAGGCCCGAAGTTGTGATAGTAGATGAGTTAGCTCATACAAATGCGCCCGGCAGCAGGAATGAAAAACGTTACCAGGATGTTGAAGAATTACTTAATAACGGTATTAATGTAATTAGCGCAATTAACATTCAGCATATTGAAAGCCTGAACAACTTTGTTGCCGGCATTACAAAAATAAAAGTTGCTGAAACTGTTCCCGATAAAATTGTGGGTTTAGCCGATGAAGTGGTTAATATTGATCTGACCGCTGATGAATTGATACAAAGACTGAAAGAAGGCAAAATTTACAGAAGTGATAAGATCCAGTCAGCGCTTGCGAATTTTTTCAAACGCGAACACCTGCTTCAGCTTCGGGAGCTTGCGCTAAGGGAAGTTGCCAACGCTGTTGAAAAGAAAATAAATTCCGAAGTTACAGTTTATGACAGGGCTCCGGATGAAGTAATACTTGTTTGCCTTGGCAACGACCCTGAAAAAAATGAAAAGCTTATCCGAAGAAGTGCAAGGATATCTGAGAGATTTGAGCAGAAATGGTTCACTCTTTATGTTGATACCCCTGATAATTCATTCGAAAATATTGATCTGAAACTGCAGCGCTTTCTTATAAATAATTTTAAGATGGCGACTGAAATGGGCGGAATCAGCGAAAAGGTAAGCGCGCCCGATGTTGTTACGGGTATAATTGAGTTTGCCAAAGAAAAGAATATCACTAAAATTGTCCTGGGAAAACCTGCTAAAAAAGGATACCTTAAAAAAATAATCACAACACCAATTGTAGATAAACTCATTGAAGGAGTTTCTAAGGAAGAACGGGATTACGATATTGAAATTATTGCTTAAAATATTACTTAAATCATGAAAATTAAGCTTAAAACTCTTTTCCTGCTGGGTTATTTGCTCATGGGAGCAATTGTATTGCTTCTTGGTTTCACCGGAATATATTTTATAGAAAAACTTTCCCATACACCTGATAAAATATTAAAGGATAATTACGGAAGTATTATAGCTGCGCAGAATATGATAGATGAGCTTGATAACATGGATAACGCAATTATAATCTATGTATCGGGAAAGCCGGATAGAAATATGGCGGATTCATTATTTACTTCTGCCAAAGATAATTATTTCGTAAATTTGAAAAAATGTGAAATAAATATTACCGAACCGGGTGAAACTGAACTAACGGCAGATATAAGGAATAAGTCCGAACATTACATCAGATCATTTGAACAAAACAGGCTTTTTCTTAATAATATTCTGGCATATGATACTGTAATAGCTCCTCAGTACAGCCTGCTGAAAAAATCCTGTTATGAACTTCTCAATCTTAATCACAAAGGAATGCTAAACAGGCGCGATGAAACAGTAAAAATTTCTGAAAGCGCTGAGCTGTATATGCTGGTAATATCAGCTTTATCACTTATTATAGTGCTGATAGCTATACTGAAGGTACCGGCGCTTATTATTAATCCAATAAATGAATTCACCCAAAAAGTTGAAGCAATAGCAATAAAAAAGTATTCCGAAAGAATAGAAACAAATTCAAGAAATGAACTGGGTAAGCTTGCCGTATCTTTCAATAACATGGCCGAAAAGCTTGAGGAGTATGAGCAAAGTAACATTGAAATGCTTATTGCCGAAAAAAAACGTGCAGAGGCTATAGTTAAGAGTATGACAGACGGCATTATTGTCCTTAACGAAAAGCAAGAGATAATTCTTGTAAATCACATTGGTTCAGAATTGCTGGGAATATCTGAAAAGGACCTGATAAGCAAAAATATGATGGATATTTCTAATTATAACAGCCTTGTAAAAAACCTCACAGAAGATTTTACCAAACACCCGGGCGGCAAGGGGAATTTGAACTATATCAGGATAGTTTTCCGTGAAAGGGAAGAGTATTTCCTGAAAGAAATACTTAGTGTCACCGATGAGAACAATCCGCAAAAGACACTTGGGTATATAATAATTTTGAAAAATGTCACTGGTTTTAAAGAGCTTGATGAACTGAAAAGCGGGTTTGTGGCCACTGTATCACACGAGCTGCGTACTCCGCTATCGGCAATGAATATGAGCCTTCGGCTGCTGCAGGATGAGAGAATTGGCTCTATGAACGATGAGCAGAAGCGAATTACTTCAGCGATGAAAGATGAAGTTAAAAGGCTGCTTAAGCTGGTAAATGAACTTCTTGATCTTTCAAAAATTGAGTCCGGCAGTGAAATACTGAAATACAGTGAAGTAAAAGCTGAAGAACTGGTTGATGCGGCAATAACACCGATGCTTCTTCAGTTTGAGCAGAAGAATATTGATCTTGTTACCGATATTGAAACAGGTTTACCGGGATTGAAAGTTGACGCCAATAAAATAGCATGGGTGATGATAAATCTGCTAAATAATGCCGTAAGATATTCAACGGATGGCGGACAAATAATACTAAAAGTACACAAGGATACCGGTAAAGTGATATTTTCCGTGAAAGACCACGGCTCGGGTATTGAGCCTCAATACCTGAGCAGGATTTTCGAAAAATTTGTGCAGGTGAAATCAAGAAATATTGAAAGTATAAATAAAGGGGTTGGGCTTGGACTCGCTATTTCAAAGGAGTTTGTTAACGCCCACGGCGGTGATATTTGGGTAAAGAGTGAAATTGGGAAGGGTAGTGAATTCAGATTTTCAATACCGGTATAGAAGTAATATTTTGTTTAGAACAAGGGGCGCAGCCCCTTGTCCCGGATTTCGTCTTCGCAAAGTCTCCATAAAGGGACTCTTTGGAATTCAATAGAGCATTTCACATAGAGTCTTTGCTTTGCAAGAGACTCTATGGTGACGATGAGGATTCGCAGTCTTCTAAAATAACGCTGCAAGATTTACATCTTCAATCAATCCGAACATTTTGTTTACTATATTGTTAAGTCCTGCGAAATACTGAACTGTCATTGTCAGGCAGTTAATGAAAATAAAAGTGTAAACAGCCCCCCAGAACAGATGTTTAATGATGGTCATTTTAACGCTCCTTTAAAAATATTTAACAATACTTTTAATAGTAAACCCTGCAGGTATACATGGAGTTGTTTCGGTTATGTTACTATATGTTAAAAGTTGTAACGGG
>JBHEKV010000085.1:0-7169 GCA_041859235.1 Ignavibacteria bacterium
TATCACTCTTGACTGTGCATTTGTTCTATACAATATCACAAAATCCTTGAAATTAAGCTTCCGGTGCTGGATTTCGTTCAATATCCATTTAACAACCATCAAACCTTCATCGCGGTCACTGAAAACTTCGGCAAGGGTAACTTTATCGCCATCATGATTATCGGTAAACAGGGTTTTCTTTATCTGGCGTTTGTTGTTCTTTATAACCTCATCAGCCAATGAAAGTATACTTTTTGTAGATCGGTAATTTTGTTCAAGCTTAAAAACATTGCAGCCCTCAAAATCTGATTCGAATTTAAGGATATTTTCAATTTCCGCTCCCCGCCAGCGGTAGATACTTTGCGCGTCATCACCAACCACGGATACATTTCCGTGACCCTGTGCGAGCATCTTGACTATTTCATACTGCGCGCGGTTGGTATCCTGGTACTCATCAACCAGAATGAATTTAAAACGGTTCTGGTATTTTGCAAGCACATCCGGATTTGTCCGGAAGAGTATTATAGGATTTATCAGCAGATCATCAAAATCCATTGCATTATTTTTTATCAGCCTGTTCTGGTATTCCCTGTAAACAGGCACGGCTATGCGTTCGAACGGATTGGTAACATTACCTACATCATCAGGAAGCACAAGTTTGTTCTTTAATCCCTTAATATACCCGTTCACCGTTTTTGGTTTAGGGTTATCGGTAGAAAAACCCAGCTCCTTCATGCAGGCTTCAACCACTTTTTCAGAATCATCGTCATCATATATAGTGAAGTTGCGGTCAAACCCGATATGCTGCGCTTCTATTCTTAATATTTTGGCAAAAACGGAGTGAAAAGTACCCATCCACAGGTTTTCAGCGGTTGCACCGGCAAGTTTATGGATTCGCTGCTTCATTTCATTTGCCGCTTTATTTGTGAAGGTTAAGGCAAGCATTTCAAAGGGATTAATACCCGATTCAATTAAATACGCTATTTTATATGTTAAAACCCTTGTTTTCCCGCTTCCGGCACCGGCAACAATCATGCACGGACCTTCTATCTGTTCAACGGCTTTCCTTTGCTCTTCATTGAGCTCACTGGTTAAATTCAATTACTTTTCTTGATTTATATGATTTAGACAGGAGATTTTACAAAGATAACTTTTATACGGCCTTAAATCAATTGAATACCAATAACAGCATTAAATGGCTTTTTTCGCACATAAATCAACATTGAAAAATGACATATGTCATAGAATAATATGAATATTATTGATAATTTTGAATTATGATTTATATTTATTTATGATAAATTCTATTGATACCGTATAACTATGAAGAAAATTTATAACAATACCCTGCAATTACTTTCTAACAAAAATAACGTATTTACTAATACAACAAAGGAGTTCAACGCGTAATGATCGATCTTGCACTTAAGCATGGCTTTAAATTTGAAGACCTGTTTGAATCTGCGAAGCTGAAGGAGCTTACTCAAAAGTTTTACACTTATTATAACACCTCCAACCAGTCATCTTTTGAAAGATTTTCAAAATACCGTGATGTTAATGGTGAAGGATACAATGAGCTGGATACATCGAACATAATTATTGAATCAGCAAGATACCTTGATTCGTTCCTGGTAGATTTTTTCGGGATAAAATTTGAGGCGAATGCATTAAAATATGATAACGAAACCGAGCGTGAAATACTGAAGGTCAGAAGTGATTTCATGATCAAAAAAGTATTCAAGAAATTTAAACCCGCCGATCTTGCTTCAATACGTTTTCCTGACCTGAATTCCAAAGCGGAGCTTATGAAAACCCAGCTCTTCCCGGAATTGCCCTGGAAGAGTGATGAAGAAAAAGCTACAGCGTTTATGATCCGTACCCTTGATGAAATGGAACAGCATTTACGGAATCACCTTGAAATTATGCCTAACGGTTTTGTTTTTGATACAAAGCTTTTTGAGCAGGCAAAAGAGTATTTCCATAAAACCACTACCATAAGCGGACTGAAAACATTTACGGATAATATTACACTATCTGACGTAAAAAATCCGAATGGTACGGTTGAACAGTTAAGAGTATTTGAATTTCTGAAGAATGTCATTGATATGATCCAGAAATGGTGTTACGCTAGAATGGTTGACTCTGCTGAAAAACATAAAATAAATGACTGGGCGCTGTTTCACCAGCCAATGAACCTGAATTACAATGACCTTATCCACAATAAAGTGGAAACTGAAGGAATCCCTGAAAAGATATACGGCGAAGAAGAAACACTGAGAAGGCGCGATGGATTTAAGCTGACTGACAGCCGCTACGATAACCGCAAAGTAATGGGTGAAGTAGAATACTGCGTATTCTGCCATGAAAGAGGAAAAGATTCATGTTCAAAGGGATTGCTTGATAAAGACGGCACGCCAAAGAAAAATCCGCTGGGAATAAAACTTGCAGGCTGCCCGCTTGATGAGAAGATCTCCGAAATGCATACACTGAAGTATGAAGGAAGATCAATTGGCGCATTAGGTATTATAATGATAGATAACCCGATGTGCCCCGGTACCGGTCACCGTATTTGCAACGACTGCATGAAGGCGTGTATATACCAGAAACAGGACCCGGTAAATATACCGCAGATTGAAACCAAAACTCTGACGGATGTACTTAATCTGCCGTGGGGCTTTGAAATTTATTCACTTCTCACAAGATGGAACCCGATAAACGTTAAAAGACCGTACCAACTACCATATAACGGAAAAAATGTTATGGTTGTAGGTATGGGTCCGGCAGGATACACACTTTCTCAATACCTTTTGAACGAAGGTTTTGGCGTTGTTGGTGTTGACGGCTTGAAAATTGAACATGTACACCCTGATATAACAGGCGGAAGGGACGAAGAGGGCAATTACATAACACCCAAACCTGTTTACACGTATAAAGAAATTCAGGATGAGCTTGACCGGAGGATTTTCCTCGGTTTTGGCGGTGTATCTGAATATGGTATTACTGTAAGGTGGGATAAAAACTTTCTGAAAGTTGAGTACTTAACACTTGCCCGCAGAAAACATTTTAAAGTGTATGACGGAATAAGGTTTGGCGGAACTATAGAAATTGATGACGCATGGAAGCTTGGCATAGATCACATTGCAATTGCAACGGGAGCAGGCAAGCCAACTATAGTTAAGATAAAGAATAACCTCATTCGAGGCATCCGTAAGGCTTCCGATTTCCTCATGGGATTACAGCTTACCGGTGCGGCAAAAAAAGACTCATTGGCTAACCTGATGCTGCAGCTTCCCGCAGTAGTTATAGGCGGCGGCTTGACAGCTATTGATACTACCACAGAAGCATTCGCATATTACCCGATACAGGTTGAAAAATTCCTTGACCGCTATGAAGGCTCGGTTGCGGAGTTTGGCGAAGAAAAAGTTATGAGCATGTATGATGAAGAGGAAAAAGGGATTGCGAGAACTTTCCTAGAACATGGGGCTGCTATAAGGGCTGAAAGAAAGCGCGCTGCGGAAGCCGGTGAAGAACCTGATTTTGTGCCATTGGTAAGAAGCTGGGGCGGTGTAACATTGTGCTACAGGAAAACAGTAAATGACTCACCTGCTTACAGGCTGAACCATGAAGAAGTAATAAAATCACTTGAAGAAGGAATATATTACTGGGAGAAAATGAGCCCGGTTGAAGCGATACCAAATGAATACGGGGCTGTAAAAGAAATGATATTCCGCAAACAGGGTAAGACAAATGAAGGTAAGTATATTGAGCTTGATGAAACTGTAACTCTGCCCGCAAAAACAGTAATTGTTGCGGCTGGAACCTCGCCAAACGTAATTTATGAGCGTGAGCATCCCGGAACATTTGTACTGGATGAATGGAAACAATTCTTCCAGACATATAAGCTTGGACCAAAAGGTGAGCTTATCAAGACTGAAAAAGGCGAAAAGGGATTTTTCACTTCATATACCAAGGACAGGAAATATGTTACGGTATACGGTGATAATCACCCCGCATATGCCGGCAACGTTGTTAAAGCAATGGCATCCGCAAAAGACGGGTATAAAGAACTTCTTAAAGTATTCCCGGGTGTAATTAAAGATGAACAGCCGAAAGAAAAAGAAGAGATATTTACCGAACTGGTAAAAAGGCTTGATAATGAATTCATTGCTGTTGTCCAGGAAATTAATATTTTAACCCCAACTATCATTGAAGTGGTTTTAAAAGCTCCCCTTCAGGCAAAGAAATTCCACCCCGGTCAATTCTACAGGCTGCAGAATTATGAGACCACCGCCCCTGAAATTGACGGCTCACGGATGATGATGGAAGGTTTAGCATTAACTGGCGCATGGGTTGATAAAGAAAAAGGATTACTGAGCCTTATAATACTTGAAATGTGGGGAAGCTCGAGGCTGTGCCGCCACCTGAAAAAAGGTGAGCGTGTTGTGGTAATGGGTCCCACCGGCGAACCGACTGAAATTCCGACCGGTGAAACCGTTCTGCTTGCAGGCGGCGGACTCGGTAACGCTGTACTCTTCTCAGTGGCAAAAGCGTTAAAAGATGCAGGTAATAAAGTGATTTACTTTGCAGGCTACAGAAATACAAGCGATGTCTTCAAGCGTGACGAAGTTGAAGAAGGCACAGATATGGTTGTCTGGTCAAATGATTTCGGTGAGACTATCCAGCCGCGCAGACCGCAGGATAGAGCAATTACCGCTAATATAGTACAGGCCATGATAGCTTATGCTGAAGGCAAGCTGGAACCAAAACCGGGTGATAAACCGCTGTATGACCTGAAACAGATAAACAGGATAATTGCAATTGGCAGTGATAGAATGATGAAAGCTGTACAGGAAGCAAGGTATGGATTATTGAAGCCGTATATAAATCCTGTACACACAGCTATTGCAAGTATAAACTCTCCTATGCAGTGCATGATGAAGGAAGTATGCGCGCAGTGCCTGCAGAGACATATTGACCCTGAAACAGGCAAAGAATCATTTGTATTCACCTGCTTTAACCAGGATCAGCACATGGATAAGGTTGATTTCAATAATCTGAATACACGATTAAAGAATAACAGTGTGCTTGAGAAATTGACAAAATTCTGGATGGATCATCTGTTTGAAAAGGCAGGAAGTGATTTTACAGTATAATTTGTGCATCATCCCCGCGTAGGCGGGGATCTATATATAACAAAAGCCCGGCGCAAGCCGGGCTTTGTTTTAATGCTATCAACTTACAATACAGAATAAATAGAAAAATCTACCCTAAGGATCAAACATTTATTAATGTTAGAAGTTTTCCTTTAACTTCATCCATAGTTAAACTATCTACTTTACAAACAAACTTTGCTTTCCTGAACTTCCAATCAAGACTTCTCAATTGGTCTGATAAAATCACTCCTTCAATACTTAATCCTTTTGGGATTAGTACTTCATATGGATAACCTTTTTGATTACTGGTAATTGGGCAAAATAAACCTAGTCCTACTTTTTGATTATATTCTTTCGGCGATAAAACTAAAGCAGGTCTTAAACCGGACTGTTCATGACCTGATCTCGGATTAAAATTTAGCCAAATGATATCACCCCGTTCAGGAACATACATTACCAAATCTCCTTGCCAACTGAATTGCCTGAATCAATTTCATCATGGATATTATTCTTATTAATTCCATCCAGCATACTTTTAAGATCATATTTTTTCAAATTGTCCTTTTCTACAATTATCATGTTTTTTTCTATCTTTATTTTAACATCATTGCCTTCTTGAATATTAACAGCTTTCGCGAAAGCATTCGGGATTCTCAGTGCCAGGCTATTGCCCCATTTCATTATTTTTGTATTCATATTTGTTTATTCAAGTTGTATATACAATGAATATACTTCTTTTTTAATGCAAAATCAATTATATTTAAAATAACATTAATAACAAACTTCATGGATACAGGCACAATAATTCTGATTCTAAGCTTTGGGATACCGGCACTTATTGTTGTTGGTATTATATGGTGGATTAAGCGTGATTTTACTAGTCTGAGTAAATGGGCACAGGAGAATAAACGCCGGCAGGCCCAGGCAAAGCCTGCAAAGGCAAAGATAATTTCCGCATCACAGGGAATTCAGGGCGGCGAAATAAAGAAAATGATATTCCTTACATTTGAAATAAATGATGGCTTTACTGCTCCATACACAGCAGCAGCCGGCTGGTTTGTTGATACACTGCATTTGAGTAAAATTCAGGAAGGCAATGTAATAGATGTGAAAATTGATATTGATGACCCAAATAAGATATATCCCGCGGCTTCGTGGGCTGTTTATACTGAGGGGTATTCAAGTGACCTAAGCGCGGATAAATTGAGCGGTCGGTGATTTTGCAGCCTTGTAGGTGTCAGGCTTGCCTGACACTATGATTATTGCGGCAGACCCCAAAGGGGTTTCCCAAGCCTTGCCGCCTACAGACTTTTGTTTTCAACAGAGTCCCTGAGACAAAATTCCGCGGTGACTTTGAATAAAAAAGCGTCAGGCAAACCTGACGCCTACAATTGAATTGACGAGATCCTTCATCCGCTGAAGCGGATTCAGGATTATAACCGCTCAAACTTTGCGGTAAAGTGCCTTAAGAATTCGGGTTCTTCGATTATCTTTATTCCGCGTACCTTATCTTTGCCCTCGAACATTTTTTCAAATACTTCGATAACGTACTCAATGTGACTCTGCGTATACACGCGGCGCGGTATAGCAAGTCTTACCAATTCATTCGGCGCGGGGATCAATTTTCCATCTTTATCATACTTTCCGAACATAACCGAGCCTATTTCAACAGAGCGGATACCGCCTTTTACATACAGCTCGCATACCATTGCCTGCCCGGGATACTCTGTAACCGGAATGTGCAGATAAAATGCAGCCGCATCAATATATACAGCGTGTCCCCCAATGGGATAAATTAATGGAACTCCCATTTTGTATAACTTTTCGCCAAGGTAAGCTGTGCTGCGAATTCTGTATTCCAGGTAAGCAGGCTCGAACACTTCCTGGAGACCAACTGCAATGGCTTCCATGCTTCTGCCTGAGAGTCCCCCGTAAGTTGCAAATCCTTCGGTGATAATAAGCAGGTTAGTACATTCATCAGCAAGCTTTTTATCTTTCAATGCAAGGAAGCCGCCCATGTTAACAAGTCCGTCTTTC
>JBHEKV010000138.1:0-19464 GCA_041859235.1 Ignavibacteria bacterium
TGATTCAGTTAACGGTTCAGCTCCTTCAAGAATACTTATCATGGGCGGTTCACAGGGCGGCGCGGTACCTATGATAGCTGCTACAAGAGGCATGCAGGTTGCTGCTATTATCAATTCAGTTGCTCCCCCTGATTTTGCATCCAGCTGGATTGAGAACGGCTGCGCAAAAATGACACTATTATGGACAATTGAATATACACCTGATACAGCAAGATATAACTCACAGGTTGACAGAATGTCTGACTGGATCTACGCTGATACCAAACCATATTGGGATAGTTTAAAACATTATATGCCTATCGGCAGAGATTTTGTTACCGGTCTTAACAGCATTACCACACCTGTATTAATAGAAGCAGCATGGCAGGATAAGTTCTTTAATGCTGATGGCTGGATGCTTAATATTGATAAAGTTTCAAACGCACCAATGTCATCTTACCTTGGCGCGGTTCGAGGCCATGGTTCAGATATATCATTAACCGAAGACGTTTGGCATATGGATTGGTTCAACAATTTCTTCTTCCAGACACTCTGGGGAATGCAGACACCGATATTTGACCAGGCTAAATACCAGTATGCTTCAACACACTTTCCGGTTGTAAACAACCAGTATTTTTCATTCACTCATGATAGCTCAAGGACACTCTTGAGGAATGTTTCCGTACCAATGAGACTGTATCTGAACAAGAATGGTGTTTTAAAAACTACTGTTCAGTCAGGCAGCAACACAGTAACATTAAGGAACAGAATTACAAGCGGATATACATTGCAGCAGGCAGTGAATGATGAATTTACAGGCTCTAACTTTGAAGCAAAGTTCAAAAAGGATTCAGTTAAGTTCATTACATCTGCATTAACATCACCGCTTGAGTGGACAGGCGCTCCGGTTGTAAGGCTTGATTATAAATCAGCAGCACAGACTTTCTGCCAGTTCAATTACCAGATCTATGAATTATTGCCAAGCGGCGAAAGAAGATTCATAAACCGCGCTAACTTTACAGACAGAAATTACACAAAAGGCCAGAGGAGACAGGTTACGTTCCGCGGCCAGGCTCATTCGCATGTATTCCAGGCAGGCAGCAAGATCCAGATTATCATCACCAATCTTGATAAAGCGCACACAGATGTTGAGTTCTTTGGTACAAATCCGTTTGTGCTGCCTACAATGAAAAACGGCGATCATACAGTTTATTTAAGCAGCAATTCTTATGTAGAATTGCCAATAATTACCAATGCAGGCGCAAGATTTGATGTGGCTTTCGAGGAAGATAACTCAGAGAAGAATACTAATCCGTATTCATTCAGCCTGTCACAGAATTTCCCGAACCCGTTCAATCCAAGCACTATGATCCAGTATACACTGGCAGAAGCGCAGAACGTTGAGCTTAAGATCTACGATCTTTTGGGAAGAGAAGTACAGACATTGGTTAACGCAGCACAAAACCCCGGTTCATACAATGTTATGTTCAATGCACAGAACCTTTCAAGCGGTGTTTATTTCTATAAACTTACCGCAGGGAGCTTCACTGACATAAAGAAAATGACATTAGTAAAATAATTCATCTTATCTAAGTGAGCAGCAACCGGGATATTATGCAATTTGTAAAGCAGGGATAATTTAGAGATAAATTTTAGGGGATATCCCTGCTGATTTAAAAAGAGAATATGAATTTAAAAAGAGGAGAATCAAAAAATGTCACTTTTAGTATTGCCCGTAATTTTTGTATTCCTATTGTTACCGTTTGTGATCTTAGGGTACCTATTTTACAGCAATAAACAGATCCGCAAAGCATGACACAATAACGGATCAGCAATAAAAAAAATGAAAGATTTAGCCGCTCACAAGTTGGTTAAATATTACTGAAAAATACTGAGTTAACCCCGCATGTTCTGTGCGGGGTTAATTTCGTTTTAGGGTGTAAAATAATATTATAGTATGAATTGAAATAAAAAGTTGTTAAAAGTTCATTTAATTGAACCAATGACTTTTATTATTGTATTGGAACAAAACAGCATAATCATTAAATTTATGCATTACATAATAGCAGGGAATACAAAATGAGATCAGCAAAATTTACAATTTTGGCTTTAATTGCCATTTTCCTTTTTACGGGAATCAGCAATTCACAGCAAAAAAGAGCAAGAGATAATTATGAATTTTTAAAGCTCCTGCCTAAATACACCAATCAAGATGCGCTTCCGGTTACAAGAATTGATTTTACTGTAACATTGCGTGACGGAACAATATTAGATGCTTTGAAATTTATCCCTCAGGGAACGCCGCCTGCAGGCGGGTGGCCGACTGTTGTGTTTGTTCATGGCTATGGTGATAACAAAGAAACCCTGGCGGGTTTCGCGGCAGCACAGGCTGAGTACGGTTATTATACCACAACATTCAGTATGCGCGGGCAGGGTCACTCCACTGGACTTTCCAATCTCATTTCAACCACCGAAGCTCAGGATATGATAGAGTTCATTAATTTTATTAAACAGGATACGCCTAATGGTATTAATCCGGATAATATACTTGTCATGGGTGGCTCACAGGGAGGCTTGGTCCCGTACATGGCTTGCACAATGGGTATGAATGTTAGGACTATCATCTCAGCTCTTGCACCACCTAATTTCGCATCTAGCTGGATAGAGAACGGATGCATAAAAATGACTTTGTTGTGGACTGTTGAATACACTCCTGATACTGCAAGATACACGCCGCAGGTTGCAAGGATGAGTGACTGGATATATTCATCTGCAAAACAATATTGGGATAGTTTAGCATTCTACTTACCGCAGAACAGGGATTTTATGACTGGTATTGCGAACAACCGGGTACCTTTGATAATGGAAGGTTCATGGCAGGATAAGTTCTTTAATGCTTCAGGAATAATGAAGGCCTCAACACTAAATACAGGTTCTACATTTAGATTATACCTTGGCGCTGTTCAGGGTCATGGCGGAGATAACTCACCCACCGAAGATACATGGCACATGCAGTTCTTTAATGACTGGTTCTATTATTGGCTCTTTCCATACAACGGCACAAAACTGCCGCCAGCGAATTTTGATTACGCGTCTTCACAGTATCCGGTTAACGGTTTGTACTGGTCCTTTAAGCATGACAGTTCAAAGGTCGCACTGCAGAACATTACAACACCATACCGTTTGTATTTTAATACAAACAGCCGATTGACAACAACAGCCGGAACAAACAATAATACACGAGTTTCTATTAGGAATCGTGTTACAGGCGGTTTAACAATGCAGGAGGCGGTAAATGAAGAATTCACCGGAACTACGTTTACTTCAAAATTCAAAAAGAATTCTGTATCTTTCACAAGTGCGGCGCTTACTTCAGATAAGAAATGGGTTGGCACTCCCAAAGTGAATTTAGATTATTTATCAACCGCTTCAACATTCACACAGTATAACTTCCAGGTCCTCGAGGTGATGCCAAACGGCAAAGAGAAGCTTATCAACAGGATAAACTACACTGACAGGAATTATACGGCTAGCAGCAGAAGGACTAAGAATTTCGAAGGCCAGGCACACTCACATATTTTCAAGGCCGGCAATAAGATAAAAGTGGTAATAACAAATTTGGATACCCATGCAGATGATGCATGGTTTCTTGGAACAAATCCGTTTGTTTTGCCGGTTCTGAATAACGGTTACAATTATGTTTATCTTAACAGCAAATCGTATATAGATCTGCCGCTGGTGAATGCATCAAATGAAGTTACTGATAATAATGAGACCAATTCACCATATACTTTTTCGCTTGGTCAGAATTATCCAAACCCGTTCAATCCTGTAACAACTATTAATTACAGCATTCCGCAAAAGGGTATGGTTACGGTAAAAGTATTTGATGTTACAGGGAAACTGGTTAAAACGCTGGTTAACGAAACGATTGAAGCAGGAAGTAATTCTGTTGTATTTGATGCTTCATCGCTAGCCAGCGGTGTATACTTCTATAATATAGTATCAGGCGGTTTTACTGATACAAAGAAAATGATATTGGTAAAATAGCATATGACATTTGGAATTCATTTGAGAGCGGGTTTATAACCCGCTCTTGATTTATGAAATCAGCGGCAAACATGGAAAAATTAAGCGATCAGAAAATAACCGAAGCGTTAATATCTTTACCCGGCTGGAATTACTCGGATGGTTCTATTAAAAAAATATTCAAGACTCAGAATTTTCCAGCAACTATGGGTTTTGTTGCCGCCGCGGGCGGTTTTTGCCAAAGAAGAAATCACCACCCCGATTATATTCTTATGAAATTTAAAGAAATAGAAGTCTCCTTTTCAACACATTCTGTTGGGGGGGTTACACAAAATGATATAGATATTGCCTCAGATCTTGAGAAAATTCCAATATAACGGGTATATTTTACATGGTGTTGCAAATTTTCTCACTTTTATTATTTTTATTTTTAATATAAGTTGCTTAAATTAGCTTAATGAGTAATTCTAGGATCGAAAACCTGAGAGCAATTCTGGCGGCAGACCCGCAGGATACATTTGCAAGGTATGCATTGGGGCTTGAGTATCTTTCCGAAAATGATATTGATTCCGCGAAAGATATGTTTGAAGAAACAAATGTATTGGATCCAAATTATGTCGCAGCGTATTACCAGCTCGGAAAAACATACGAAAAACTGGGCGACGATGATAAGGCCAGAAAAGTCTACGAAAAGGGAATATACGTTGCCGCGTCGCAGAGTGATGAACATACCAAGAGCGAGCTTGAACAGGCATTAAGCGAATTGATGTAAAATAGAATATAACTTCTTTTTTGAAATAAACTTTGATCGCACTGAATTCAATTCCAATCAAAATTAAAACCAGATCTGAAATATAGATAATACCTCTACACATTCTCTAACTTAACTTTAAAATGATGCTGAAAAAACTCGTTGTAATAACAGCTTTATTTGTAATTAGCTCTTCATTGTTTTCGCAGAATTCCAATGGCGGATGGAATATTTATACTTCATTAAGGGAAGTAAAAGGTATTTCTTTAGGCGGTAATCTGGTTTGGGCGGCTTCATCGGGCGGTTTATTTAATTTTGATCCCAATAATTTTTCAAATCTTAAGAAGTACACATCTCTTGATGGACTTGGCTCTAATGAACTGACTGCAGTGACTGCCGGGGGCAATAACAGCGTATGGGTTGGGGCTTTTGATGGCTCTATCAGTGTTCTTAACACAACTGACCAATCCTGGAGGCAGATAACGGATATATACACTTCAACCGAGCCATCCAAAAGGATTAATGCGTTTTACGAATATAACAATTTAATGTTCTTTGCAACTGAGTTCTGTATCGTGAAGTTCAATATTCCTCAGTTCCAGTTTGTGGATCAGCCATATACAAGGTATGGCAATTTGATCTCACCCTCGCCGGTTTATGATATAATGGTAGTTAACGATACCTTATGGGCAGCTACAAAGAACGGTATTGCATACGCTAACATTAATAATAACCTTCCTATAGCCTCTAACTGGTCGACTTTCACTACAGGGAATTCAGTACTAAAGAATAATAAAGCGAACAGCGTTATTTACTTCGATTCCAGAGTATTCATTGGAACGGACAGCGGCATGGTCTATTTTCAGAACGGTACTCTGAATTCATTCGCCCCGATGTACAATGGAAATCCGATCGAAGACCCGGTATCAAAAATGACCGTAGCGGGCAGCACTATATATTTTACGGTTTTTTCTTACAACGGCAGCGAACGTACCAATTTCAGATTATTCAGGGTTAGTACTGCGAATATAAATAATGCCGAGCTTATTGAGAGCGGTACTGATGTGAATTCTTTAAAAGTGAATTCTGCCGGAGATCTGCTGATAGGTACTCAGAATAACGGAGTTAATGTATACAGAAATAATGCAAGTAACTATATTATTCCTAATGGTCCATTTTCTAATCTTCAATCAAGCCTGACAGTTGATGCCTTAAGCAGGTTGTGGTCTGTATCGGGTTCTCTGGGTGACTGGACACCAAGATCCGGTATATATGAACTTAACGGTGAATCATGGACAAATTTCACTTACAGCTCACACCCTGTAATAGGCAATGGCTGCTGTGGATGGGTGAATGTTTATCCCGACAGGCTTGGGAACATGTGGGTTGCGGGATGGGGTAATGGATTGCTCAAGATCAATGGTAATGATATTACACGGTACGATGAAACCAATTCAATACTTGCATTTGCGGGCGGCGCTGGTTTCGTATTAACGTATGGACTTGATGAAGACAATTCCGGAAATCTTTGGGTACTGAACAATTTTGCACAGAACAGTATCGTAAATTTTACACAGCAGGTTTCTTATCCTGCTCCGGTTGGAAATACTGCTGCGTTTTTTACCACGCTGGCAATTGATAATTTTAACACAAAATGGATGACACTGCATCCAATTGAAGGCGGAGTGAGAGGATTGATGTATTTCAATGAAGGCACATCTCCAACAGGCGCGCTTATTAATTACTCGCAGCTTGGTACCGATGTTGGACAGGTGAACCAGGTTGTTACAGATAAGAACGGTGAAGTATGGGTAGCCACAAATAATGGTGTTATCGTGATACCCAATCCGGAACAGGTTATCAATAACCCCGGATCTGTACCGACACTGTTCAAAATGAGGATAATAGAAAATGGTATAAGTACGCCTTTAACGGAAAATGTTCTTTCAATTGCTGTTGACGCTCTGAACAATAAATGGCTTGGCACAATTTCTGATGGCGTTTTGTATGTATCGCCGGATGGCTCCACATTACTTGCCAGATATAATACATTAAACTCACCGTTAATAGATAATAAGATACTCTCTATAGCCGTGGATAATGAAACAGGTACGGCATATTTCGGAAGTGAAAAAGGTATTGTGTCATACAAAACAATTGCTGTTAATCCACTGACCGAATGTGATAAGATCAAAGCCGGACCGAACCCGTTTCTGGTACCTTCAGGAACTACATTGAAAATAGACGGGCTGGTGGCTGAATCAACAGTAAAGATCCTTAGTATCAGCGGTGTGCTGGTTGCTGAGTTTGAAACCCCCGGCGGCAGGATTGCCGAATGGGACGGAAAAGATCTGAATGGCAATTATGTTTCAAGCGGTATTTATATTATCGCCGGTTATAATAAAGATGCCAGCAAAGTATGTACTGGTAAAGTTGCAATAGTAAGAAACTAGTAAGTAATGCTTGTAATACCCGTAATAGATATACAAAACGGCAGATCAGTAAGAATGGTCGAAGGGCTTGAGGATAAAACTGTGTATTATTCCGAAAGCCCTCTTAACATGGCGCGGCTATTCCGCAAGGAAAACGCCAAAGTCATTCATATATCCGATCTTGACGGAGCAGTTTCGGGGAAACGCAAGAATTACGAGCTCATAAGAGAGATTACTGAAACCGTCGGCGTTCCAATACAACTTGGTGGCGGTATAAGAACATTTGAAATTGCCAATCAGCTCATTCGCGAACTTGGAGTTTACAGAATTGTAATGGGGACATCTGCTATTGATAATATTGATCTGATCAGGAAACTTATTGACGAATTCGGGAAAAGCAAAGTCGCCATCAGCGTTGATGTAAGAAACGGCTTCCTGGTAAAAGACGGATGGGGTAATGTAACAAACATTCACGCGCTTGAATTCGCGCTGGGTATGAAACAGCTTGGCGTAGAACGTATAATTTACCAGGATGTTGCCAGGGTCGGCACATTAACAGGTCCGGATATCGACGGCCTTAAACAGATAGCCGCTGAAACCGGATTGAAAGTTACTGCAGCAGGCGGCATTTCAAGTTATCAGGACCTATTGAAGATTCAGGAACTCGAAAAATTTGGAGTTGATTCCGTTATGATGAGCCGTGCCCTGTATGAGAATAAATTTCCCTGCCAGGCAATCTGGCGTGAACAGGAGAAAATTGATACTTCTCTGGAGTTACCAAAAGTTAAATAGAAAGTTTGTTCAGTTTTTAGTCCTATCTTTGCACCTGTTAAACATTCTTTAAAACCCGTATCTTTGTATCATAATCCTATTTATTACTATGTCAAAAACAACAATAAAAGCTCCAACCGGCTCTGAACTTTCATGCAAAAACTGGATATCAGAAGCCGCTATGCGTATGTTAATGAACAATTTAGATCCCGATGTTGCAGAGCGCCCCGAAGACCTCGTAGTTTATGGCGGCGGCGGCAAAGCCGCAAGGAATTGGGAATGTTATGATGCTATTATAGATTCTTTGAAGAAACTGAATGAAGATGAGACCCTGCTGGTTCAGTCAGGTAAACCTGTTGCAGTATTTAAAACGCATACTAATGCTCCTAAAGTAATAATATCAAATGCGCAGCTTGTACCCGCATGGGCAAACTGGGATGAATTCCGCAGACTTGATGCTTTAGGTCTCACAATGTACGGTCAAATGACTGCCGGTTCATGGATATATATAGGTTCACAGGGAATACTGCAGGGTACATATGAGACTTTTGCGGCTTGCGCTGATAGACATTTTAACAGTGATCTTACCTGCAGATTTATTCTTACTGCTGGTTTAGGGGGAATGGGCGGGGCACAGCCTCTTGCTGCCACAATGAATGGCGCTGTTATACTTGGAATTGATGTAGATAAAACAAGGATACAGAAGCGTATTGAAACCGGTTATTGCGATGCGATGACAGAAGATATTGATGAAGCAATAAAACTTGTGCTCGAAGCAAAGAAAAACAAGGAAGCTAAATCCATTGGACTTGTTGGTAATGCCGGGGACGTTCTGCCTGAACTTTTAAAAAGGAATATCATTCCTGATATTGTCACTGACCAGACATCAGCACACGATATGCTGAACGGTTATGTTCCAATGGGAATGTCATTTGAAAAAGCACTGGAACTCAGAAAATCTGATCCAGATAAATATATAAAACTTTCAAGAGATACAGTTGTTGTGCATTGCAGAGCAATGCATGATTTCCTCAAACGAGGCGCAATTGTATTTGATTATGGTAACAACATCCGCGGCGAAGCGTTAAATCACGGCTTCAAAGAAGCCTTCGATATCCCCGGCTTTGTGCCGGAATATATCCGTCCTTTGTTCTGCGACGGCAAAGGTCCTTTCCGCTGGGCTGCACTAAGCGGTGATCCGAACGATATTTTTGTTACTGATGAATATGTACTTAAGACATTCCCTGAAAACAAAGCACTTGCAAGATGGATCAAAAAAGCGCAGGAAAAAGTTCACTTCCAGGGGCTTCCGGCAAGAATATGCTGGCTGGGTTATGGAGAGCGTGCTAAAATGGGAAAGATATTCAATGAACTTGTGCGTGACGGTAAAGTGAAAGCTCCAATTGTCATAGGTCGTGACCATCTTGATTGCGGAAGCGTAGCATCGCCAAACCGCGAGACTGAAAAAATGAAAGATGGTTCTGATGCAATTGCTGATTGGCCGATCCTGAATTTTGCACTAAATGCCGTTGGCGGCGCAAGCTGGGTATCGTTACATCATGGAGGGGGAGTAGGTATAGGACTATCAATTCATAGCGGTATGGTTGTGGTTGCAGATGGAACCAAAGAAGCAGAAGAACGATTGGAAAGAGTGTTAACCTATGACCCCGGTATGGGCATTGTTCGGCATGCGGATGCAGGATATGAGCAGGCAATAGAAAATGAAAAGAAGTTCGGCATTAATATGCCAATGATAAAATAGAATGAAAAAATTTGATATACCCATATATTACCGCAGTCCTGTAATTTCTGTTGTTAAGAATGCCAGGAAAATTACTGATCCAAGAAAGAAGGACTATACTCCTTCCGTTCTGGATTTCGGTCCGGTAAAATTCCTAATTGCCCGCCACTTCGGATTCTGTTACGGCGTTGAAAACGCCATTGAAATTGCGTATAAGTCACTGGAGCAAAACCCGGATAAACGGGTTTTTCTGCTTAGCGAAATGATTCATAATCCCAGTGTAAATGAAGACCTTAAATCCCGGGGAGTGAGATTTATCCGTGAACACAGCGGGAAACAGATAATACCCTGGGATGAACTTAACTCCGATGACATTGTCATCGTTCCTGCATTTGGTACAACCCTGGAGATTCAGCAGATGCTTGCCAACAGGGGAATCGATCCATACAAGTATGATACAACATGCCCTTTTGTGGAAAAGGTTTGGAACCGCGCAGAAGCGCTTGGCAGGAAGAATTATACCATTATTGTACACGGTAAGTATAACCATGAAGAAACTATTGCTACTTTTTCGCATTCAAAACAGAATTCCCCTACACTGATAGTCAGAAATTTAGAAGAAACGAATTTATTGTGTGATATAATAAAGGGTAAAGTGCCTGCCGCAGACTTCTACAAAATGTTTGAAGGCAAATACTCAGAAGGATTTGATGTAGAGCGTGACCTGAACCACATTGGCGTTGTTAATCAGACAACAATGCTCGCAACAGAAACGCAGGCAATCGCGGATATGATAAAAAGAGCCA
Organism: Ignavibacteria bacterium; assembly: GCA_041859235.1. Classification (GTDB taxonomy): domain Bacteria; phylum Bacteroidota; class Ignavibacteria; order Tepidaquicellales; family OLB5; genus OLB5. Next base: position 10,510 of record JBHEKV010000138.1, read on the forward strand.
TGGCTGAAAAATATGGCGAAGATAAAATTAAAGATCACTATGCTGATACAAGTGATACATTGTGTTACGCTACTTACGATAACCAGCAGGCAACCTTGGGATTGTTAAACGGCAATGCGGATTTCGCTATAGTTGTTGGCGGGTATAACAGCTCTAATACATCGCATATTGTTGAGCTATGTGAAAGCAAACTGCCGGTTTACTTTGTTTCAGGAGCCGAAAAAATAATTTCAGATAAGATAATAAGTCATTACAATATACATAGGAATGAAGAAGTAACCACAACTGAATGGTTGGATCAAACTCCCGGAAGACCAACTGAGATAATTCTCACCAGCGGAGCATCGTGTCCAGATGCAATACTTGATGAAGTACTTCAGAAGATTGTGTCATTTTACCCCGGTGCATCTTCAATTGAAGAAGCGCTTCGCCCTTTTAAGATTGAAAGCCTTAATTAACAGTACGGGAACATATTTATTCAATTTCGTTGTTAAGCAATACGTAATGCAAATGATCTTCCCATACTCCGTTAATTTTCAGATATTTCTTTGAGATTCCCTCGTAAGTGAATCCAGCTTTTTCTATTGTTTTGATGGAGGCAATGTTGCGTGGAATGATATTAGCTTCAATTCTGTGCAGTTTTTTTTCTGTAAACATGTACTTACTTCCTTCAATTATTGCCTCAGTTGCATACCCTTTGTTTAGATCATCTTTATCGATTCTGTATCCAAGATAACAGGATTTAAATGGACCCATAATAATATTAGAAAATACAACTGAACCGATAATCTTTTTCGAATCAGTTTTCAGATACACACCAAACTGTACCAGTATGCCTTTTATAACATCGGATTCTATCTGGATCAGATTTTTTCTATGATAATCCGGATTAAAGTAATCTGCAGGATATGTTGGGCTCCATGGTTTAAAGAACTCAGCATTGCGCACCCTGAATTGATATAACTCCTCTGCATCATCTACCGTTAATGATCTTAGAATTAATCTTTCAGATTCTGAGTAGGGAAGCTCCATGTTATTTATTGAATTTAACGATCTGCTTTAAAGAAAGTATATGCATCAGGTATGCAAACGGAACAATAAAGGCGGGCAGCCACACAAACGGAAAATATGCTACAATTGTATTTGGCGGTTCATTGAAGAATTGCCTCATTGGTCCTGGTGTTGATAAAAATGCCACCAGGAAAATATTAGTTACCAAAAGCAGACCGGCAAAATTCCAAAGCACAGCAACAATGCGGGGCCACTTATTCTGACTTAAGGCATAGTAAGCAACCAATGGAGCGCTTAGACCAATTAAGATATCATAATTCAATCCTTCAAATGTCATTTGTACGGGAATGATGCTTTTGGTAAACTGCATCCAGAGGAATAATTCGACAAGAATTCTGAATGATTGTATATAAACAAGCCATGATGAAGGGATTTCCTGTATCAAAGCGTTTACACGTGTTGAGCTGCTTAAGTAACTAATTGCAAGAACTGGCGGTATTACAACCAGCATCAGTTTTGGGGGAGTAGAAACAAAATCCGTTAATGTACCATAGAAAGCGATAAGTGAGGATGTTATCAGCCATCCGGCTGAAACTGCAGCGGTTACAATATAGTACTTTCTCTTTCTTATGATTGAGATATTCAGGGATGAAAGAGCATATTTGAGACTGTAAAATACGAATGCAATAATGATTGCTACAACAAGGATCACTAATGCATCAATATAATAAGGCACATTTGGATTCATACAACTTCAGGAATATCGTTCTGGGAATAATATACCGGTAACCCTTTTCCCTGAATAATATCACGCTCATAGTCAGCCCCCGGCGAAGCACCTATTACCAGGATTGCGTCACATCGCTCAATAACCGCAAAAGAAATGTCGGAAATTACTTTCCTTCTGTCAAATCCGGGAAGTTCATCTGCAATAAAAAGAGATGCATTAACACCAATTACGGGGATATGTCCTTTCCGGTATACAGCGGCAGCGGCAATATTCATTGCTTTAAGATTATCTGCCATCTGCTTATCAGTTTCAGCGTTATACGGACCTGCTACGGCTATAAGCATATGGATATTGCTAATTATTCAGTTTATTAAATTCTTCTTCCGTAAAATCTTTGAGTGTCCTGAACCTTACATCAGCAATTGCGAATTTTGGATTGTAGAAATTTGTCTTTTCAGGATAAGCAGCAGTTTTCATTCTTGCGGCTATTGCTGAAATTACGCCGTTAAATGAATCTTCAATGGCAAGGCAATCCTCTGGTTCAACTCCAAGCATCTTTGCCGTAGATAAATATATAGCAGGATGAGGCTTGCCGTATTCCTCATATTCTGCCGAATGGATCACTTTGAAGTATTTCATTAGATCAAATTTTCTCATTACTGCATCAATGATCCTTTTATCACTTGATGAAGCAATTGCCATTGGCAGCGCTTTTGCTGCGAACATATCAAGCAGTTCAGTTACGCCGGAATTTAAAACACCCTTTTGTTTTATCAGCGCGATCAGCGAATCAACTATTTCAGTGCCGACTTTTTCAAAAGAATTGGATTTTGTATCCCATGGATATTTTTCATGCCATAGCTTAACAACATCAACCAGGCGCATGCCGGTTGTTGTTTCACACATTTCTTCTGTTAAGGGTACACCAAGAGTGTTGAATATTTTTATTTCCGCTTCTTTCCAGAACGGCTCTGAATCAAGTATTATGCCGTCCATATCAAAAATTACTGCTTTTATCATATAAAAATTTCTCTTGTAATATTTACATTTCTCTGAAATATGTGTACCAAACCGGTATCCACTTGCCTTCAATATTTACAAATAGCCTTGTTACAACTTCTATTATCTTACTGTCCTGAACTTCATTGAACCAGAAAGCATCAAGTATTTTGTCGTTATCAAGATCAATACCTGTTCCTTCAATATTTTTGCCTGAGCTTGTTTCAAGCTCCTCTTTTTTTGATGCTGCTTCAAGGTTATAAGGCAGGTCATACGTCATTTCATCCAGAGGCAGAATTGAAAACACCATAATTGGATTCTTCAGTATATACGCAAGGTCCTCGTGCTGTTCATCAGTATAATTTATTCTAAGCGGAGTTGGTTTTGGAAATGTGTACGGGTACTTGGGTGAGTAATCCAGTTTGTTGCTGCACTCCCAGTATTCAATGTAATTATTGAAAGTAGTTTCAAATACTGTGTTATTTTCAAAGATCTTAAAACCAATTGGCGTATTCCACCTAACAAGCCTAAGTTTTTCTTCATTCACAAAGTATGTCATGGAATCAACAACTTTATATTGCAGATTCTGTTTTTCAGTTTTATAGCGCATGAATTTAAGAAGACTGTAATCACAATCTTCAAGGTAAAGGTAGGTGGAATCGATGTGAGTCAGAAAAATATAGAGATTCTTCGTATTCTCTTTTGTGAAAATAGAAGGCTTTGTTTTTTTAAATTTCGTGGTGTTTTTAACCTCGTGAAGTTTCGAAGCCTCGGGGTATTTATCATCTTTGCAGATCACCTCAATTTTATCAGCCAGCGGCTGCTGCAAAGATGCATCGCCATCAGGAAAAGTTAGAGGCATCCCCATTTGTACTATCAGTGTGAGTATTTTAAGTAATTCCATAATTTATTATTAATTGAGAGTTCAAATATAGGAAAGATTTTAATTTATCTATTACCTATTCTTTTTCTCTATTAAATCGTGTTTTCTCCACTGCTTCTCATTTGCATTTTAAGTATTTTTGTGGTTTACATTAAAGGAGCGAATGTGCAGGCAATAATATTAGCTGCGGGTATGGCAAAACGGCTTCGCCCGCTTACAGATGAAACACCTAAGTGTTTATTGAAGGTTGGCGGAAAAAGCCTGCTTGAAATGACAATAAACAATATTCTCAAAAACGGGGTAAAAAGCTTTGTTATGGTTACCGGATACAGAGAAAATATGATAAAAGAGCATATTTCCGAAAAATTCCCGGGAATTGATATTACTTACTTAACCAACAGCGATTACGAGAATAATAACAACAGCTATTCACTCTGGATGACGAAAACCTATATAAAAGGTGATTCTATACTGCTGGATAGTGACATTTTGTTCGATTATCGCATAATTTCGAAGCTTTTTGAGTTTCCGCACACAGATTGCCTTGCCGTAAAACGCGGGCATATTTTAAGCGAAGAAGAGATTAAAGTTATAATTGATAGTACTAACAAAATTGAGCATATTGGCAAACATCTGGATATTAATGCAAGTTACGGCGAATCAATTGGCATAGAGCGGTTTTCACAAGGCTTCTTTGCGAAGCTTGGCGATGTACTTGAGCGCAAAATTGTTCTGGAAAACAATGTAAATGAGTTCTATGAAGCATCGTTCCAGGAGCTTTATGATTCGGGGAACGCTATGTATGCTGTTGATGTTTCAGAATATAAATGTATGGAAATTGACTTTCCTGAAGATCTTGATAGGGCGCAGGAAGAAGTAAAATTTCTTGCGCAGTAAAATTTCAAGTGCAGTAAAGTTTCAAGCGTTGTAAAATTTTTAGAGCAGTGAAGAGTCTATAATAGTAAATGGGAATATTTAACTCACAAAAAGACAGGTATACTAATCAGAACTTAAGGTATAACAGACCTTCAATGTTCGGTGGATTTTCATTTTTCCCGCCGGTCATTAAATACCTGCTGATATCAAATATTGCCATATTTATTTTTCAGCATTTTATTTTTGCCGGCTTCAAAGTTGGCGGCGTACCGATTTCAGTTTTCTTTCTAAAGTACTTCGCGCTTAACCCAATCGGAAGTGAAGTATTCCCGTTCTACCCATGGCAGCTGTTCACTTACCTCTTCATGCACGGCGGATTCTGGCATTTGTTCCTTAATATGCTTGCATTGTGGATGTTCGGCATGGAGCTTGAAAATATATGGGGCTCAAAAAAGTTTTTGATGTACTATTTAATGTGCGGTGTCGGTGCGGGACTAGCTACAATTCTGCTTACTCCATTATTCAGCGGACTTAACCTGCCGACAGTAGGTGCATCAGGCTCTGTGTACGGAATACTTGTTGCATTCGGTATGCTGTTCCCCAACAGGGAAATCTACCTGTACTTCCTGCTTCCGATAAAAGCCAAGTACTTTGTGATTATTTATATGGCAATTGAGCTTTTTTCAGTAGGCAGTAACACCGGTGTTGCGCATCTTGCGCATTTAGGCGGAGCCCTCGTCGGGTTTGTTTATATTCTTATAACAAGAAGTAACATAAACGACCTCTTCAGGTTTGATAAGACTCCAAAGGTAAGCCAGAAACGGCCGACTAATATTTACCGCAACAGGTATTACGAAAAATATAATACCACTTCAACCGGCGATAGTATCAGTGATGCGGAGTATTATTCTAAAGGGAATAATTATTCTGATTCCGATATTACACAGGAAAAAGTTGATGAGATACTTGATAAGATAGGCAAAGATGGTTACCAGAATTTGACCGAAGAAGAAAAACGCATTTTGTTTGAAGCAAGCAAGAAGATACATTAAAGATCTATTCATTATATGACCCAACTTGAAATAAAAACGAATTTTCATAAGCTGATAGATGAAATTGATGATCAGAAAGAGCTTGCAAAGCTTTATGAATATTTTGTTGCTTTGAAGCAGAATTTTGAAGAATCCGGCAGTGACTGGTGGGATGAACTAAGCGAAAAACAAAAGAAGAATCTGGATATCGCAATTGAACAATGTAATGATCCATCAAAGCAGATTTCACATGAAGAGGTAATGAGGGAGTCAAAGAAATGGTTGAAGAAGTAATTTGGACTGAACAGGCAACTTTTGACTTTCGCCAAATACTTGAATACCTTTATTCCGAATGGAGTTACAATACTGAAGAGGCGTATTACAATAGGGTGTTTGAAGTTATTGAGCTTATAAAAGAATTCCCTGATATGGGCGAAATAATTCCCCAGAGACCAGATTCAAGAAAATTCCTTGTAACAAAATTCAATTATTTAACGTATGCTTTAGTAGGAAATAATTTGTTTATATTGAGTTTTATTGATACGAGAATGAGATAATTTTTATGGAAACAATAACTGCATCTAAAATATACAACAACTCTTTAACAAAATACTCAAGGTTTTTAACCCGTGAAGTAATGGTAGGTAATGTTGGCATTGGCGGGAACAATCCCATCAGGGTGCAATCTATGACAACGACCGATACCATGGATACCAAAGGAACGGTTGAACAATCAATACGTATGATTGAAGCGGGCAGTGAGCTGGTTAGAATTACCGCTCCCGCCGTAAAGGAAGCTAAAAATCTAGAGAACATCAAAAATGAGCTCCGTGCCCGCGGATATGATACACCGATTGTTGCAGATATTCATTTTAAACCCGATGCCGCTGAGCTTGCCGCGAGAATTGTAGAGAAAGTCCGTGTTAACCCGGGCAATTACGCTGATAAAAAGAAATTCAAAGTATTCAGCTTTACCGATGAGATGTATAATGAAGAGCTGGATAGAATATACGAACAGTTTTCACCCCTTGTAAAAATCTGCAAAGAATACGGCACCGCAATGAGAATTGGCACAAACCACGGCTCATTGAGTGATAGAATAATGAACCGCTACGGCGATACGCCTATTGGTATGGTAGAATCGGCGCTTGAATTTGTGCGTATTTGCCGTGACCATAATTATCATGAAATAATACTTTCCATGAAATCATCCAATACACAGGTAATGGTTGAAGCATACAGACTGCTGGTAAACAGGATGATAGAAGAAGGTATGAACTATCCGCTGCACCTGGGTGTAACCGAAGCAGGTGATGGCGAAGACGGGCGGATAAAATCATCAGTCGGTATAGGCACCCTGCTTGAAGACGGACTTGGTGATACTATAAGAGTATCACTCACTGAGGACCCGGAATTTGAAATTCCTGTCTGCAAAAGAATAGTAAACAGATATTCAGCAAGAGAGAGTCATGAACCGATACCTGAACTGAATACCGAAACACCATATGATCCGTTTTCGTATTCCCGGAGGAAGACGTATGAAACTGATAAAATAGGCAATCATCATGTACCTGTTGTAATATCAAGCCTTAACGCAAAGGATTTTACAGAACCATCATCACTTGAGAAAATTTCATACAGCTATTCCAAAGAGCTGGATAAATGGAACATTGGCGACCTGGCGCCGGATTTTGTTTACCTCGCTTCGGCTGATCTTCCATACCCGCTGCCCGGGACATTAAAAAAAATATTTGATTACAGCTTCTGGAAAACACTGGAAGATAAATCGGATTCATTCCCAATATTCACTCCGCAGGAATATTTAACAGCTGAAAGAAAGTCATACAGGATAAATTTTGTTTCAGTTACAATCAATGATCTTACCCCTGAACTAATTGAAGCTGTGAAGAATGATAAATTCTGTGTGCTGGTAATCAATACTACCAATCAGCACGGAATGGCCGAAGAACGCAGGGCAATTATTGAGCTCATGCAGCAGGGGATCGAAACACCAGTGATAATATCGCGAAGCTACGCCGGAATTGATGACGAAGACCTTACTATTGGCAGCGCAACAGATATTGGCGCATTATTAATTGACGGGATGGGAGATGGTATATGGATAAATGCAGAAAATGAAATTGATGTTATGAACCGAGTTAGCTTTGGGATATTACAGGCTACCAGAACAAGAATATCTAAGACTGAATACATTAGCTGCCCAAGCTGCGGGCGTACACAGTTTGACCTTCAGGTAACAACTGCAATGATCAAAAAGCGTACTGACCATTTAAAAGGGGTTAAGATCGCTATAATGGGCTGTATTGTTAACGGCCCCGGCGAAATGGCCGACGCTGATTATGGCTTTGTTGGCTCGGGGCCCAACTGGATAACTCTATACCGCGGAAAGGAAGTTATTGAGCGCGGAATACCTTACCCCGAAGCTTTGGATAAGCTTATCGGCATAATGAAGGAAGACGGAATTTGGATAGAAAATTAGTCAAATTTGCGAGCGAAGCGAAGCAATCTCATCAATAATTGAATTGTTAAATATTGCATTAAGATTCCTGCTTGCGCAGGAATGACAAAAGAAGAGGGGATAAATTCCCCTTTTTTATTTTGTAGACACTTTATAATTTCAGGTAATTTGTAAAATTATAAGTCCTCGGTAAAATGAGAAAAAATTCATTTTATGTTATTCTTCTTTTGATTCCCTTATTCAATATAGCAATATTTTCACAAATGTTCGGGCAGGAGCCCACTGAACGCAAAAGCAATTATGACGTTCAGCATATAAAGCTTGATATATCAGTTGCGCTGAAGGAAAAATATGTTTCAGGCAAAGCATATATAACCCTGGTTCCGGTTGAACAGAATTTTATTCAATTTGAGCTTGATGCTGCCGGAATGTATATCAGTAATGTTGAACTGGATCCCAAAGGGCCTTTATTATTTAAATATTCAGGTAAAACAAAAAGGATAGGTTATTATCTTAAAAAACTGAAGTTTGATCACGATAAAACAAAACTGAAAATTTATCTTGATAGCAGTTATACAACATCTGATACACTGGAATTCATTATCCACTATACTACAGAAAACCCTGAAAAAGGCTTGTATTTTATCTCACCTGATGAAACTTTTCCTGATAAACGCTATGAAGTATGGTCACAGGGTGAAGGGGAAGATAACAGATATTGGTTTCCGTGTTATGACTATCCGAACGATAAATCTACCACCGAAATTATGGTTACAGTCAGCAGCCAATATCAAACAATTTCAAACGGAGTTTTAAAAGCTAAATATGATAAGCTGAATTATACAACCTGGCACTGGATAAATGATAAACCGCATTCATCGTACCTTGTTATGCTTGGTATCGGAAACTGGGATACTATCAGCACTTCATGGGACGGAATCCCGAT
>JBHEKV010000159.1:0-16952 GCA_041859235.1 Ignavibacteria bacterium
GTGCCGTTCTCTTCAAGAATTGTGGTTAAACCATTAATATAAAGTCTGTTATAAATAAGGTCATAAGTGGATTCGTTAAATGCAATTTCAAGCTCAATGTAGGATTTTTCCATTAATGAAATATTTTAGAAATTTTTTTTCATAAGAAACGGAACCGCAATAACAATTTACAGCTTAGAAACTCAACGAAGCAATAAAGTATATTAAGTCAACTGTAAATCTTCTTTAATGCCGAGTCAAGGGTGTTTTTCATAAGCATAGCAATGGTCATCGGTCCAACGCCGCCCGGTACAGGTGTAATAAGTGAAGCTTTTTTACTGCATTCATTAAAATCAACATCACCAACAACTTTGTAACCTTTTTTACTTTCCGGGTCATCAATACGGTTTATACCCACATCAATTATCACAACGCCTTTTTTAACCATGTTTGCCTTCAGGAACTCCGGCTTGCCAATTGCCGCAATGATAATATCTGCCTTTTTTGTAAATTCACTTATACCCGCAGTTGCGCTGTGCGCAACGGTAACAGTACAGTTTGCGCCTTTTGATTTCTGCAGCAGGATATTTGCGATAGGTTTGCCCACTATATTGCTTCTGCCTATTACTACCGCATTTTTACCTGATGTTATCACGTTGTACCTTTTAAGGAGCTCGTGAATTCCCGCCGGTGTGCAGGGAATAAAGCATTTTTCTCCGATCATAAGCCTGCCGGCATTTACGGGGTGAAAGCCGTCAACATCCTTTCTGTAATCAACAGACTCCAGTACATTCATTTCGTTGATATGTTTGGGCAATGGAAGCTGAATGAGTATGCCGTGTATCTTACTGCTGTTGTTGTAAGAGCGGATATGCGCAAGAAGTTCAGCTTCCGTAATCTTTTCTGAAAGCCTGTTGACGATGGAATAATACCCAAGTTCGGCGCACTTCTTTTCTTTCATTTTTACATAAATCTCACTTGCAGGATTATTACCAACAAGTATCAGTGCAAGCCCGGGTTTGATATTATTATGCAAAGCCAGCTCTTTTTTGATCTCATCTGTTATCTGAGAAGCGATGAGCTTTCCGTCAATTATTTTATTCTGTGTAGTCTTCTGCAATTTATATATGAGTTTAAAACTTTAATGATGCAAAAAAGAATCTATTTTAAATGTTTTTCAAGAAAGTCGCATATCATGCTCCATACCAGTATCTGGTTTGAAACCTTGCTGAAACCGTGCCCTTCATCTTCTAGAACCTTATATTCCACTTCTTTGTTGCTGCTTCGGAGTTTTTCCACCATCTGATCTGATTCAGCCTGAACAACCCGGGGATCATTTTTACCCTGAATAATGAGCATTGGCGCAGTTATCTTATCGATGTGGTTGATGGGAGAGCGCTCCATAAGCATATCTTTATCTTTTTCTGCATCGCCTACCAGCTGCACTACGCCGGGTTTCCAGTGTTCGGGTACGGAGTTACAGAATGTTATAAGGTTTGAAGGCCCGAAAATATCGATGGCGCATTTCCATAATTCAGGAGCCTTTGTAACGCAGGTTAAGGTCATGAATCCGCCAAAGCTGCCTCCAACAACGGCGATCCTGCTTTTATCTGCATATCCTGTTTTCAGCAAAAAGTCAAATGCTCCAAGTACGTCTCTGAATTCAGCGCCGCCCCAATCTTTATATATTTTACTCTGAAATGTTTTTCCGTAACCTGTGCTTCCGCGGAAGTTTGGCGCAATTACAATATAACCTCTGTTGGTAAGGATCTGAAAGTACTTATTGAAAAGGTTTTTTTCCTGCCATTCGGGTCCGCCATGCGGCCAAACTATCGCGGGATTTGTCCCGTCTTTTTTTAATCCTTTCGGAACATACATAAACCCGTTTATTTCCAGTCCGTCAAAACTATTATACTTAATTCTTTGAGGGATATTAAATTCACTTTTGGGGATACCGCCTATCATCGAAAAAGTAACCTGTGTGAACTTTTCTTTCTTAATGTCATATACATAGATATCGTTTGGGTTTTGGGGAGAGTCAAATACCAAAACTACCTTTTTATCATCTTTAGTGAACTTAAATGAATTGCAGTTGCCTTTGGGTATCTTAAGTGTTTTTATTTTACCTGTCTTTAGATTTTTCATCTTCAGCCTGGTGGTACCGCTTTCATTTATGGAATACAACAGGTGCTTTTCATCTTTTGTGAACGCGAAATCAATTATGTCCCATTTTTCCAGCTGGGCCCAGCCGATCTCACCTGATCTTACCTTGTAATACGCAAGCGCAGTAAACTCACGTTCGTAATCAGAAAGAAAATAGACAGTATCAGCCTTTTTGCTGAACATTGCTGCGCCATTTTTCATGCTGCCTTCATGCTCTGTTATATTGGTTGTTTTTCCAGTTTGAATGTCATAAAGTAGCACATCATGATTTGAATTGCTGTAAAACTTCTGGTAGAGTATAAATCTTTCATTTGCGCTCCAGTCAATTGCTGAAATAGGGAACGGTTCGTTGAACTCAGCAATGCATTTTTCGCTGCCCGAGTTCAGATCAAGCATGTATGTATCGAAGAACTTTGAATCTCGTTTGTTTGAACTGAATAAGATCTTATTGCCTTTCTTGTTATACGAACAAAAAGCAACCTGTGAACCTTTGTGAGCCGGGGTAAGCGAGCTCACTTCACCGCCTTTATCCGGGACAAGGAACAGCTGATGATTTTCATCACCCATATTATCCGAAGAAAATATTATCTCATTTTTTTTAGGTGAATAATGAAGTGCAGATACCGCATTATCTTCCAGCGTTATCTGGTTTGACCAGCCGCCATCTATAGGAATCGTCCAGATATTAGGCATACCGTTAGTATTGGTGATGTATGCTATTGTTTTGCCATCCGGTGAAACTGAAAATCCGGTTATAGCCCTGATAGCGAAAAATTGTGATATTGAATACTCTTTATTTACTTTTTGCGAGAATTGTTTGATACCTGAATGTTCACGGGAAGTCATATTTAGAAAATTAAAGTTCAAGTAATTAACAAAGATAACATTTTACTGATTTAGATTTAATCCATAAAATTCTGAATTTAAAAACTGAAATTCGTTTTTATTAATCAAATATATGCGTAAATTTGCCAAAATATGAATATCAATTCAGCAATAAACAGCCTTGAATCATTCAGCCTTGCCGTAGATGAAACAGGCGCCAAAGAAAGAGCAGCTTCTATTGCCGGAAGAAGTATTAAAAAAGAAAGCAAGAACCGCGCAATAAAGCTTGCAGTATCTATGATAGACCTGACAACCCTTGAAGGTAAAGATTCCGATGGAAAAGTCCGGGCATTATGCCAAAAGGGTATGCATCCCATTGAAGGCAGCACAGAAATTCCGCATGTTGCGGCTATTTGCGTTTATCCAAATATGATAAAAACAGCTAAAGCCGCGCTTTCAGGCAGCGGGGTTAAAGTGGCCTCAGTTGCAACCGGATTCCCAAGCGGACAGGTACCGATGAAGCTGAAAATTGATGAGGTGAAAAAAGTTGTAAGCATGGGTGCCGATGAAGTTGATATGGTCATAAGCAGGGGACAGTTCCTTGAAGGCAATTATGGTTATACTTACGATGAAGTAAAGGCAATAAAAGAAGCTTGCGGCGAAGCGCACCTGAAAGTAATACTTGAAACAGGGGAGCTGGAGACTTTTGACAACGTAAGAAAAGCGAGCATAATTTCAATGCTTGCAGGCGCCGATTTCATTAAGACTTCAACCGGGAAAGTTCAGCCGGCAGCCACCCTGCCTGTTACACTTGTTATGCTTGAAGCTATACGCGATTTTTACAATGAGACCGGAAAAATTATCGGTATGAAACCGGCAGGCGGCATAAAAACAACCAAAGACGCTATTGCTTACCTGTGCCTGGTAAATGAGACTCTTGGAGAAATGTGGCTTACCCCTGAGCTGTTCAGGATGGGTGCATCATCTCTGCTAAATGATCTTTTAATGCAGTACATGAAAGAACAAACTGGTATTTATCAATCTGCTGACTATTTTTCAAATGATTAAGAACTATTTAATATTTCTCTATTCCTGCTCAGTATTTTTAAATGGTTTTCTGTATTCTGCCGGTATTGCAGATACCAGTTTAAGCTTTAAGTATTACAGTTATGATGTTAATATAAGCAGTTCTTCAGCCGGTTTTTTTGAAGGAAGACTTAATATTTCTGAAAACGGGAAGACGCTTTTTTCTATGGATAGCTCTTTTACAAATTATGTTGATCATAAGTTCACTGATCTTAACGGGGATGGTTCAGATGAGATGCTGATTTATCTGACCGAAGGCGCATCACCCTATGTTTTTCATTATTTGTATGTTTTTGATAGTAAAAGAGGAGCGGAGCCACTCTATATGCTGCAAAACGGTGAACTTGATACAACAGTTAAAGAGAAACCCCTTTTGACCGTGAATTTGAGAATGTCTCCGGCAGTTCTTGGTTTATGGTACAGCTATTACCTGGAATACAGCGATAACAGGCTGAGATATACAGAACCCGCTGATGATAGAAGACGTCAATTGAGACCTGATCTCACCGGCATAAAAGAGAATCTGGATGAGTTAAAAAACAGCGGCCAGATCTGTGATGATTTTGCCTACAATGTTTTCTTTGAATACGTTTTTATAACAGCAAAGCTATCAGGGCAGGAATCCGAGGCGGAAAGATTTTTTAACGAAAATTACCGCTGTGAAAATAAGGTCTCGGCTTTGAAGCAGTTCAAAACCGCTGCTGCTGATAATTATTCATGGATCAAACAGGAAGAAAATTATAAATATTCGGAATATTAATTAACTAAATAAATTACAATGCCAGAAATATCAGAATACAAAGGCAACAAACTGATCTGTCTTAATCCCGGTTCAAAGTTCACATTTTCTTTCGGTTTAAGCAAAGCCAAGATGATACTTGAAAATCTTGATTCGATAAAAAAATTTGTCGAAACCAACGGTGAAAGCTGCGGCGATGACGCGCCATCAGGCGGTGAAGGTTCATCGGCAGAACCATTCTAGTTTTGTTTCTAATATTTCCCAATTTTAATTTTAAGTAAGATGACATTCAGGGAAAAATCTGCGGCTGCACCAATAAGGTCAACCGTGAACGGGAATGGCGGTTCAAGAAACGGTTCGTCTGTTTCCAGAAAGCCGGCGTGGGATTACGCACCATCGCCTGAGGCAAAAGATCACATCGATCTAAAACCAAGGTATGACCTTTTCATAAACGGAAAGTGGCAAAAAACAAGAAAGTACTTTGCTACTATAAATCCTTCGACCGAAGAAAAAATATCCGAGGTCGCATCAGCATCCAATGATGATGTGAACAGGGCAGTACTATCCGCGGAAAGAGCTTATAGCGCGGTATGGAGCAAAACTCCTCCAAAGGAACGTGCTAAGTATATTTTCAGGATAGCGCGGATAATGCAGGAAAAAGCCAGGGAGTTCGCTGTAATCGAAACTATGGATGGCGGCAAACCGATCAAGGAATCAAAATCAGTTGACATACCGCTGGCTTTGGCTCATTTTTTCTATTATGCGGGCTGGGCAGATAAACTAAAGTATGCATTCCCTAATCAGACCTTTGCTCCAATTGGAGTTGTGGGGCAGATAATCCCGTGGAACTTTCCGCTGCTTATGGCTGCATGGAAAATTGCGCCTGCATTAGCGTGCGGCAATACAGTTGTAATTAAATCCGCTGAAACAACGCCGCTTACGCTTTATAAACTGGCCGAAGTAATACAGGAAGCCGGGCTTCCGGATGGAGTTGTCAATATCATAAGCGGCGCCGGAGATACCGGGGCTGCAATTGTAAATCACCCCAAAGTCAGGAAAATAGCCTTTACCGGTTCCACCGAAGTAGGAAAGCTGATAATGCGTTCAATTGCCGGCACAGATAAAAAAGTGACGCTTGAGTTGGGAGGAAAGGCTGCGAATATCATTTTCGAGGATGCCCCTTTAGACCAGGCAATAGAAGGAATAATCAACGGCATCTATTTTAACCAGGGACATGTTTGCTGCGCCGGCTCGAGATTGTTTGTTCAGGAAAGCATTAAGAATTCTATAATAAAGAAACTTAAACACCGTTTAAGAAGTTTAAGAGTTGGGGACCCGCTTGATAAGAATACAGATGTTGGCGCTGTTAACTCTCGGATGCAGCTGAAGAAGATCACAGAACTGGTGAATTCAGGAATTGAAGAAGGCTGCAGCATTTACCAGCCTGATTGCAAGCTCCCGGAACGCGGGTACTTCTTTAAACCGACCTTTTTTACAAATGTCGCGCAATCAAACCGTATCGCCAGGGAAGAGATATTCGGGCCGGTACTTTCTGTTTTAACATTCAGAACACCAAAAGAAGCGATCGAAAAGGCTAACAATACTCAATACGGACTTTCTGCGGGAATTTGGACCGACAAAGGATCAAAAGTGTTTAAAATGGTCTCACAGCTTAAAGCAGGTGTCATCTGGTCTAACACATATAATAAATTTAACCCCGCTTCGCCGTTTGGAGGATATAAAGAAAGCGGATTTGGCCGTGAAGGCGGTTTGCAGGGATTAAAAGAATATTTGAATTTTTAAATCTAAAAAACAAATACAGGGAATGAGAATTAAACTCCTTTTATTAACAGCAGCGTTAGTAATTATTTCAAATCTTACATATTCATTCGATTCAACACGTGTTAGTTTTGAAGAAGCTATGGATGCCCTTAATGCTGAAGAATATGAAACTGCGGTAGACCTGTTTACAAGATATCTCAGTATAGCAACAGGACATGATGAAGGATTTTACCAGCGCGGTAACGCATACTACGAACTTAAACAATATGATAAAGCCCTTACGGATTATTCACATGCATATAATATTGGCTTTCAGAAAGATGAAGTTATGTTCTACAGGATGGGTATGATCTACAAGAACAACAAGGATTATATGACAGCGCTGGAGTATTTTAAGCTTGCCGTAAATATCGATAAAAAGTACACTGAAGCTTATCTTGAAATGGGCAATCTTTCTTTCCTCGCTGAAGATTTTAAGAATGCTTCTGAGTATTACAATAAGGCACTTAGCCTGGACCCCAATTACCCCGAAGCTTATTTTGCACTTGCTGAAATGGATATGAGTTCAGGTAATTACGGGGATGCGGTTGCCAAATATGAAAAGGCTGTAAAGCTGGATTCTGCGAACCTTAAATATTACTACCAGCTTGGTATGGCTTATAACAGTTTAAAAGATACGAACAATACGATTAAGTACCTGAACAAAGCATTGAAAATTGATCCTAATTATGGTTTGGCTTATTACGGACTTGCCATGGTATATTCCGGTTTAGGAAATTTCCAGAAGACGATTGAGTACTACACCAAAGCTATCAATGCCAAAGGAACCGGTTTAATGCCGTACTTTTTATATACAGAGCGCGGGCTGACATACCTGAAGCTGAACGATTTGAATAACGCGCTTAAGGATTTTGAATTTGCCATTAAACTTAACTCTAATGATACGGATTCCTATCTTGAAAGAGGGAAAATATTCCTTTCAATGGGAAATGACTCTCTTGCTTTCAATGATTTTTCGAAGGTTATTGCAATTGATGAACAGAATGCACAGGCATATGCTTACAGAGGTAATATTTACATTAACAGGCAGCAAAATGAGCTTGCCGAATCTGATTTGCGAAAAGCTGTGACATATAATCCGAATGATACAGTTGCCCTGTTTAACCTTGGGAATCTTTATTACGCCAAAGATGAGTTTCAGAATGCTTTGAATTACTATATCAAGGCTTTGAATGTGAACCCGAAATACAGCGCTGTTTTTGAAAACAGGGGCATATGTTACTACAATTTGGGCTTTTATAAACTTGCAGCGGCTGATTTTGAGTCAGCTATGAAATATAATCCTGAATTAACAGAAAAGTTGAAACCATTGTATATTGATGCCAAATCCAAGTAACAGCTATTAATTTAAACTACATATGATTTTTTTAGCCTAAAACCGGCATTTTATTAATAAAATGCTGGTTTTTGTTTATTTACTATTTCATAACCATTGTTTATCTTTGAGTATGAAATAATCTGTGAGTCTCTATGCTCAATTCTATTCGATAAAGCTTTTTCACACCTTGAACCTCTGATTTCATTTTAGTTTTCTTCAGTATTAAAAATGGTGAAACGTATTCCCGAAAAGAAATATATAAACATTGGTTTTATTGCGGCATTGCTGATATTGATATCTGTCAATATAGTAATATATCTCAACATTCGTTTTCATTTTGAAGATGAAGCGATAATCACAAAATCTCTTCTGGTGATCCAATCTTCTGAAGCATTATACTCTGCAATAGTAGAAGCCGAAACTAACAGGCGAGGCTATCTTATAACAAGCAATGAGGAGTTCATGAAGGAATATTTTCCTTCACTGAACGCCATTGACAGTTCTTTTTCAAACCTTAACTCAATTGTAAAGGACCCTGAAGAAAGAAAGACACTTGATACTCTGAAACAGCTGATTTTCAACCGGAAAGACCTGCTTCAGGAATCGCTTGAGCTGCAGGAAAAGCGTTCAAAGGATTACAAAGCACAGATAGAGTTTACCAGTAAAGGTAAAATTTATCTTGACAGGATCAAAGCCGGTATAGAAAGTATACAATCGATAGAAAGGCAGACCCTGAATGCCAGATTGCTTGAGGCGGAATCCGGTTCTGCGTATACATTGACAAATCTGGTAGTAGGAAACGTGATCGCTTTCGCGCTTCTCATAATCGCGGTCATACTTCTCAACAGGAGCATAAATAAAAGAAAGGCCGCTGAGATATCCCTTGAGGAAAACCGTAACTGGCTGGCAACAACGCTTGAAAGTATTGGAGATGCTGTAATAGTAACCAGCAAGATCGGCGAGATCCTGTTTATTAATAAAGCCGCCGAAGAACTGACCGGCTGGAAAAGCGCCGAAGCTAACGGTCTGTTGATAGACCATGTATTTAATATATATAATGAAGATACAGGTAATCGCTCTCCTGACCCCATCCAGAAGGTGGTTTCAAACCGCCGCGTTATAGGGCTGGATGACCATACAGTCCTTATCAGGAAAGATAAATCAGAGATACCAATTGATGACAGCGCGGCTCCGATCATAAACGCTGAAGGAGAGCTGATTGGTGTTGTGATGGTATTCAGAAATATTTCCGAACGAAGGAAATCTGAGAAAGAAATTCTGAATAACCAGAAGTTCATTAAAAGGATCGCTGACTCGCTGCCAAGTGTACTTTATATATATGACCTGAAGGGACCGAAGATATCATTCACAAACTATAAGATCGCTGAGCTGCTTGGTTATGATGCTGAGGAAGTGATGAAGATGGGCGAGCAATTCTTCGGGAAGTTCATCCATCCGGAAGATTATAAGAAACTCAGGAGCAATTTCCAGAAATACTATGAAGCGAAGGATAATGATATCCTTATTTATGAGTACAGGATACTTGACTCAAAAGGTAAATACAGGTGGTTCAGGAGCCATGAGGTAGTTTTTTCAAGAAATGAAGAAGGCGGTGTAACAGAGATACTTGGCTCAGCGTTTGATATTACGAACAGGAAACTTCTGGAGCAGGAATTGCAGAAATACAGCGGCCATTTAGAAGAACTTGTTGATAAACGGACCGGCGAACTGCAGGCTGCAAACCGCAAACTGAAGCAGGAAATCTACGAAAGAGCGAGAGCTGAGGGCTATATTATTGACGCAGAGGAGAAGTTCAGAAGCCTGGTTGAAAACGCACTTGTTGGAATTTATATACTGCAGGAAGATAATTACGCGTATGTAAATCCCAAATACGAGGAAATATTCGGATATGAAAAGGGAGAAATGATCGGAATGAACGCCTGGGATGTCGTCATTCCTGCACACAAAGAGCTTGTGATCGAGAACATAAGGAAACGTGTTGTAAACGAAGTGAATACCATTCAATATTCATTCAAAGCTGTGAAGAAGGACGGCACTATAATAGATGTAGAAGTAAAAGGCTCTACAATGATGTACAGCGGCAAACTGGCTATAATTGGTACCTTACAGGATATTACTGACAGGCTTAGGTATGAGCAGGAACTTCGCAATTCAAGGCAGAAGCTGCTGCTGCACGTTGAAAGAACTCCGCTGGGTGTCATAGAATGGGATATGAACTTCAGTATTGTTCAGTGGAATCATTCTGCCGAAAGGATATTCGGTTGGAAGAATGACGAGGTTACCGGAAAGAACGCGGAAATAATCATACCGGATGAGATAAAACCGCATGTATCAGAAATTTGGAACGAGCTCGTAAGCAAAAAGGGCGGTGAAAGAAGCACTAATGAGAATATTACAAAAGACGGCAGAAGGGTTTTATGCGAATGGTACAATACACCACTTATTAATGAAAATGATGAAGTTATCGGCGTGGCATCACTGGTGGAAGATGTAACAGAGCGTATGAAGGCTGAAGAACAGCTGCGCGCGCAAAGGGAATATTTAAGAACAGTGATTGATACTGACCCTAACTTCGTTTTCGCCAAAGATTGGGATGGCAAATTCACACTTGTGAACAAAGCTGTAGCTGATAACTACGGAACTACGGTTGATAACCTGATTGGAAGATCGGATGCCGATTTTAATCCTAATATCCAGGAAGTAGAACATTTTCTTAATGATGACAGGGAAGTAATTACGACAGGAAATCCTAAGTTCATTCCTGAAGAGCAGGTGACTGATTCCCGTACGGGAAGGGCAAAATGGTTCCAGACTATCAAAGTTCCGCTCAGAAGTTCGGAGGGCTCCATGCATGTTTTGGGAGTAGCTGCCGATATAACAGCGCGAAAACTTGCCGAAGAAATTACCTGGAAGTCATTAAAAGAAAAAGAACTGCTGCTGAAGGAAATTCACCACAGGGTAAAGAACAATCTTCAGATAATTGTGAGTCTGCTGAAGCTGCAGTCAAAATATGTATTTGACCCGCGTGACCTTGAAATATTCAACAAAAGCCGTTCCAGAGTCGAAACAATGTCGCTTATCCATGAAAAATTATACAAGTCTGCCGATATTTCACAGATCGATATGGGAAATTACCTGAGGGACCTGGTGGGTCATTTGCTCAAAGCTTATAATCTCAGCACGGCAAGATTAGAATTTGATATAGACGCCGAAAACATATTGATGTCAATTGATACTGCGATTCCATGCGGATTAATTGTAAATGAACTTATAAATAATATCCTTAAGCATGCTTTCCCGGATGGTTACAATGGAAAAATTCAGTTAAATTTGCACAGGTCAGATGAAAATGTGATACTTGAAGTTGTTGATAACGGAGTAGGTATACCGGAATCATTTAATATGGATAAAAATGATTCACTTGGAATGCAGCTTATTGACACCTTAGTAAAACAGCTTGATGGTGTAATTGAAGTGACCAGAACCAACGGCACAAGGTTTTCAATCGAATTCAGGGAGTTAAAATATAAAGAAAGGATCTGAGAATTAATGAGGAATAAATTCCTTGCGGGATGTTTTTTGATAGTAATTTTAACTGCGAGTTTGTTTTCGCAAAGCTCATATCTGCAGCTATCACTGCATGATGACGGGAATTTTACGGTTACGCTTGATAATTCAACACTGGGTGCGGGGAACTACGCGGAGTTTGACCTTCTTCCCGCCGGAGAGCATTTACTGAAAGTTACCAGGGTTAACTCAGAGCCTTCAGTGCAGGG
Organism: Ignavibacteria bacterium; assembly: GCA_041859235.1. Classification (GTDB taxonomy): domain Bacteria; phylum Bacteroidota; class Ignavibacteria; order Tepidaquicellales; family OLB5; genus OLB5. The sequence continues at coordinate 11,750 of JBHEKV010000159.1, forward strand.
AGATGTGATCTTTGACGGCAAGATAAAAATTCCTTCAGGCAGCGATCTTTATGCTGTGATTGATGAATACAATACATTCGTTGTATATAAAAAGAAGAAGTACGGTTTTAACAGGCTTATTCCATTAGGTGAATCAGTACAGCGGTGCGGTGATGCCGGAAAAGATTACAAAGATAAAGACCAGTATACCACTACAGATGAATGCCGCTACAAAGTTATGAAGAAAGATGATTTTAAAGACCTTAAAAGCACAATTAATAACAGGAATTTTGAATCATATAATTCAACCATTGTAAAAAGCGCGATCGATAACAATTTCTTCACTTCTGAACAGATTGTTGAATTGCTGAGATACTTTACTTTCGAAGATACAAAACTGGATATTGCGAAATACTCCTATAAGAAAGTTTGCGATACCGGTAATTTTTTCAAGGTATATGATGCGTTTGATTTTGAATCAAGTGTGACTGAATTAAAGAATTACATTTCTGGAAAATAATTGTTAAATTGCGCCCATGAATAATGAAAATGAAGTAGTTTATCCCTCAACAGGGGCAAGCATGGGGTTCGCGCTGGGATTCCTGATTTTTTACATAGTTGTTGTTTTTATGGTACTTGGGATATTTTTCAGGATCCCTTTTTGATCTTCAGCAGACCTGATTTTAACATAAGGTTTAGTTATTGAATAACTAAACCTTTATTTTTATATTTTAAAATAAATTTTAAAGTTAAACGAACGGAAAAATATTAATGAATTGGATCAAAGCGGATTCTGCTGATAAACTTGATGAGATCATTGCGCTTTCAAAAAACGAAAAAGTACTGATATTGAAATTTTCCCCAAAATGCTCCATAAATTATGTGGTCAGATTCCTGCTGGAAAGGGAGTGGAACGAGGGAGAAATGCAGATGAAAACATATATCGTTGATGTACTTTCGAACAGAGAGCTCTCCGACAGAATGGAAAAAGAATTCGGCGTCACACATGAGACACCGCAGGCTATCATATTGCAGAATTCACAGCCGGTGTTTACAGCGTCGCACGGTAAAGTTATTTTTTCTGAGCTAAGAAAGTATGCAAACTAAAACATGAAATTAACAGTAATATCATAAAATTATGTCTACCAGAATTGCTGTTCCCAAAATGTATAAGCTTTATATAGGCGGTAAGTTTACGCGAACTGAATCAGAGCGTTTTACTTCTGTTAAAGATGCTAAGACCGGCAAAAAGATCTGCAACATCAGCCGCGCTTCGCGCAAAGATGTTAAGAATGCAGTTGTTGCCGCTCGTGCAGGGTATAACACATGGTCAGGCAAGACCGGTTATGAAAGAGGACAGATACTCTACCGCTTAGCCGAAATGCTTGAAGGAAGGAAAGATCAATTGGTCCATGAAATAACGCTTACTTCAACCAACAACAAAGCGCAGGCATCTAAAGAAGTGATGAAGGCAATTGACAGGATCATATGGTATGCTGGTTTGGCTGATAAGTTCGGTCAGCTAATTGGGAGTGTCAACGATGTGCAGAATGGTTATTTCAATTTTTCAATTTCGGAACCAACCGGAGTCGTCGGCATTCTGCTTCCTGAAGAACAGCCCTTTCTTGCTTTGGTAAGCAGGTTATGCGCAGTAATTACAAGCGGCAACTCATGTATAATTATTGCTTCTGAAAAGTCGCCTTTACCCGCATTAACATTCTCAGAAATTGCGGCAACAAGCGATGTTCCCGCAGGTGTTATAAATATTCTTACCGGCAGTAAAAAAGAGTTAATTCCGCATCTTGCATCTCATATGGATGTAAACGCTTTTGATTATGCGGAAAGTAATCCGGCGTTTAAGAAAGATGTAATGACGGCCTGTGCAAACAATGTTAAGCGGTTTGTTTACTCCGCATTGAAAGACAAAAACGATTATTATGACGACGATAAGAATGAGAACATTATGCAGATACAGAACTTTACAGAACTAAAAACTGTTTGGCATACTATGGGGCTCTAGCTAAAAACGGATCCCAATTCAGAGAATAATAATGCCGAAATTTCTTAAATTTGTTGTTAGTATAATAATTTGCCAGCTTGCCGGAGTGATTGGTTCGGTTTTCACCGTCAACAACATTGCTTCATGGTATCTTGATCTTAACAAGCCTTTGCTTAATCCGCCTAATTGGGTATTCGGACCGGTATGGATCACTTTATATTTTTTAATGGGTATCTCACTTTTCCTTGTGTGGAAAAAAGGTTTGACCTCAAGGTTTAACAGAAATGCCTTTATCCTTTTTATCATACAGCTAGTATTTAATGCTTCATGGAGTATCGTTTTTTTCGGGATGCATCAATTGCTTTTATCAGTGTTTGTTATAATAATTCTCTGGCTGCTTATATTCATAAATATCGTTCAGTTCGGAAAAATATCAAGATCTGCCGCGTACCTGCTTATGCCTTACATTCTGTGGGTTAGCTTCGCATCATATCTTAATATTTCCATTTACATCCTAAACTGATATTAACCTGATGATTACGCAGTTATCAATTAAAATCTTTAATTATGAAACTTATTTAAGTATATTGTTGTATATAAGTATAGAAAAAACAAAGAAATCATAGGAGATATCTCAAAATAATGCAAAAACGTAAATATCTGGTACCGATTTTCCTGATGTTGATATCAATCGGGGTGCTTGTTGGCATGAAGGTCAATACAGCCGCATCCGGCGATGATGTATTTGATAACGTCAAGAAATTCAACGAAGCTCTCAATTTGGTTCAGAAGAATTATGTTGATGATGTAAATGCAGATAAGCTGACCGAAGCAGCTATAAAAGGAATGCTGGCGCAGCTTGATCCTCATTCAACTTATATTTCACAGGATCAGCTTAAACGAATCAATGAAGATTTTCAGGGAAGCTTTGAAGGTATTGGAGTTGAATTTGATATAGTAAACGATACTATCACCATAGTTACACCTATTTCAGGCGGTCCTTCAGAAGCGCTTGGAATACTTGCAGGCGATAAAATAGTAAAGATTGACGGTGTTAATTCCGTAGGTATGACAAGGGAAGATGTTCCCAAAAAGCTTCGCGGACCTAAAGGGACAAAAGTAACTGTCTCCATTTCAAGAGGCGGCAATCCTAACTTAATTGATTTTGAAATTACCCGCGATAAAATCCCGCTTTACAGCGTTGACGCATCATTTATGATCAACAATGAAGTTGGTTATGCAAGAGTTACAAGGTTCTCTGCAACAACATACGATGAGTTCGCAAAAGCGCTTGCTGATATGAAAAAGCAGGGGATGAAAAAACTCGTGCTTGACCTGAGGAACAACCCGGGCGGATATCTTGACCAGGCATTCAAAATGGCAAGTATGTTTATAGAGCGCGGCAAAAAGATTGTTTATACAAAAAGCAGGATCCCCGCATTCAATGACGAATACATTTCCGAAGGCGGTGAGTATACAAATATGCCTCTTATTGTTCTGGTTAACGATGGCTCGGCATCTGCAAGTGAGATCGTTTCAGGGGCAATTCAGGATTGGGACAGAGGACTTATCGTAGGTGAAAATACTTTCGGCAAAGGACTTGTTCAGAGACAGTATGATCTTTCAGACGGCTCGGCAATGCGTGTTACTACCTCAAGGTATTATACTCCTTCAGGCAGACTGATCCAGAAGCCTTATGAAGGCGGTGAGTACAAAAAAATGCTGACAAATCCCGAAGAAGGCGATAATCTGTATCATACCAATGATACCAAAGATACTTCAAGGCCTGAATTCAAAACAATGGGCGGAAGAACAGTATATGGCGGCGGCGGTGTTACTCCTGATTTCGTAGTTGGACTTGATACTCTCACAGATTATTCAGTACAGCTCCGCAGGGTAAACTTGTTTCTTGAGTTTGCAAACAATTACTATGATGCAAATAAAGACAATCTGAAATCAAGTTATTCTGATTTTCTGAAGTTCAGGGATAATTTCCAGGTTACCCAGAATATGCTGGATGATTTCAAGAGTCTTGCCGCATCCAAGAATATTACATATAACGATGAGCAGTTCAGCCGCGATATTGATTTTATTACTACAAGTATCAAATCAATTATTGCAAGAGATATTTGGGGCAATAACGGAAGTATGGCTGTATGGCTTGCTACCGATAAACAGTTCGAAAAAGCTATGACACTGTTCCCGGAAGCTGAAAAGCTTGCTCATTTGAGATAGATCAAATAATATATCTGAGAGTTTACAATAATTATAAATGCTCTCTAACTTTAAAAATTTCGTTTTTAAATTGGTCTTGCTGCTTATAATAAGCAGCAAGACTTTTTCACAATCAGAGGTTCTTTTTAACGGTGAAGAACTATACTATGAAGTGAATTATTCCTTCATCAATATAGGATGGGCTAAATTCACCACTGAAAAAGTACAGGGTAAAACCGGTCAATATATCTGCCGTGCGAAACTTAAATCAAATAATTCACTTCCCCTGATAGATGTTGACTTTGATTTTATCACAGAAGTTGAATTAAGAAACGGTAAAATTATACCGATTAAATTTACTTCGTACCAATATAAGAATGGAAAAAAGAGTACGGAAGTTTACGATTTCCTGTATGACTCATCACTGATTAAGATCAAAAGAACAGGGTATGACGGAAATACAGAGGTTGATAAACAGATCAAGTCATCAACCGTATTTCAGGATGGGCTTTCAATTTTCTATTTCGCAAGGGCAAATACGGATAAGGATAGAACCGAATATGTTCCGGTATTGATGCAAATGGATACTTCGTTGATGAAGATAGATTTTTCAACAAAAAAAACTGATATAGAAATCAGTGAGTTTGACGGCGATATCGCATCCGTTTATCTTGAAGGTTTTTCATATTTCACTGCAGTGTTTGGTTTAACCGGTGAGTTTTCCGGCTGGTTTTCTATGGATGAAGCAAGAATACCGCTTAAAGCTAAGCTGCAGGTTGAAATCGGCAGCATTACTCTGGAATTGAAATCATGGAAGCACGGAAGCTGGCAGCCGCCTAAGTATTAATTGTTAAGTGCACATTCATTCCCCGTTGTTGGTGTTTTCACCAACAACTCAATAATTGTTAATTGAATTATGATTTTACCATATCAAAATAAATATCCAAAGATCCACGATTCAGTGCTTGTTGCCGAAGGCGCTCATGTAATTGGCGATGTTGAAATTGGCAA
>JBHEKV010000190.1:0-11401 GCA_041859235.1 Ignavibacteria bacterium
GACCCCTCTCCTGGAAGGAAAGGGGAGCAAAGTGGAAAGGTTTATCGCTTACTTACTTTAGACCGGCGAATTACGACTGGACGCTTTTGTCATTAGGCTGATAAGACTTCAAAGGTATTATGATTTGTTTCTCACCTCACCCCCTGACCCCTCTCCTGGAAGGAGAGGGGAGCAAAGTGGAAAGGTTTATCGCTTACTTACTTTAGACCGGCGAATTACGACTGGACGCATTTGTCATTAGGCTGATAAGACTTCAAAAGTCTTGAAGACTTTTGAAGTCATTATAATCCTTACTGCATTTAAATTCAACAAAGTAACCTTTATATTCGCACATCATGTACAGAATAAAGCTCAATGAATTCGAGGGTCCCTTAGACCTGCTGCTTTTTTTTATCCAGCGGGATGAGCTTGATATTCACAATATTCCCATATCAAAAATTACCAATGAATTCTGTGAATATGTGAATTATATACAGGTGCTTGATCTTGAACTTGCCAGTGAATTCATACTAATGGCGGCAACTCTTATACAGATCAAAGCCAAGATGATGTTGTTCAAGCCGGAGGAAATTACCGAAGAAGAAGAGGATCCAAGGTATGAACTCGTAAAAAGGCTTCTGGAATACAAACGCTTCAAGGATGCTTCGCAGGAATTTGCCAATCTTGAAGAAGAGCACCGAAAAGTATTTTACCGTAATGATTTTGACGGCGACTACAGAATAGATGAAGAAGCTGAAGAAGATGTAACTATACAAAATTTAACACTTTACAATCTTATTAAGGCATATAAATATGCCATGGAGCATCAACCTAAAGAGGTTGTACACAACATCACAAGGCTGAATGTTTCAATTGATGAACAGATCGAACTGGTAAACACTCTTTGCACACAGAATGAATATGTATCTTTCCTGAACATGATAATCGGGATGGAAAAGATCCGTATTGTGGTGACATTTATAGCAATACTGGAAATGGCGAAAAATGGTATAATTGGCTTAAAAATCAATGAATCATTAACTGATTTTGTTGTGTTTAAGATAGCAGAAATGCCGGAAGAAGGAATTATAGAAACTTCCAGTTTTAACTAAATTTTTGCGTTTTGCTCTTTATTTACCAGAAAAGCTTTATTATATTCGTAATCTACTAAATTAATTAAGGCTTTCTTGCGAGCGTGGTATCTCGTTGTTAATTTTGTAAATCAAAGTTTTTATAATAATATATACCATAAATGAATTTTGAAGGCATAAAAAAAATTGTTGAAGTTTTGATCTTTTCATCAGATAGACCCCTAACGCTGAAACAGATGAAAGATATCATCAACCAGGAAAAATCCGAAACGGGTGTAACGTCGGATATCCGCAATATTGAAAAGGCGGTCAACGAGCTTATTGAAAAGTATAACTCCGGTGATCATTCTTTTAATATTATACAGGTAGCGGGCGCGTACCGCTTTGCGACCAAGCGTGAATTTGCTCCCTGGCTGGCAAAGCTTAACAAGGAAAAATTAAAACGCCGTTTGTCGCAATCAGCCCTGGAAACTTTGGCGATAATTGCATACAGCCAGCCGATCACCAAGGGTGAAATTGAAGCCGTAAGAGGTGTTAATGTTGATTATATTATCGGCTCACTGCTTGAAAAGGATCTTATTACAATAAAAGGGCGTGCTGAAGTTGTCGGCCGTCCGATGTTATACGGCACTACTGATAATCTGCTGGAGTATCTTGGTATCAATGATATTACGGACCTTCCGCATCTTAAAGCAATTGAAGAGATTATCAAAGCCGGACCGCCCGATGGTGTTTCGCAGTCAGATATAGATTTTTATGAAGAAATAAATCATATCCGCGAAAAAATGGTATCAGGCGGCAATGCCGCAGGGCAGCTTATTTCAGAAGTTGATACTCAAAATACCGAAGGTGCGGTTATACACGAACTGAACCCGGAAGAGCAGAACATCTTACCGGAACTTGCCGGGAATGAAAGTGAAATGGGAATGAATGCGGATACTGAAGGTATAGAAAGTATCAGTGATGAAGAGAGTAATTAAGAAAAGGACATTTAAGAGATCTGATGATGTGCCTGAATATGTGAACCCCGAAAAAAAGACATGGGGAAAGTCAGTCCCGGAAGAAGAACATTTTGAAGAAGTAAAAAATGCAAACGGAACAAAACTTACAAGATTAAACAAATTTATTTCGAATGCGGGTGTAACCGCAAGAAGAAAAGCAGATGAATTAATTTTTACAGGAAGGGTTACAGTAAACATGCAGACTGTTACAGAACCGGGCACAAAAGTGAACCCGGAAAAAGATGTAGTTAAAGTAGACGGGGAGAAGATAAAGCCCCAGTCAGAGTTTATCTACGTTGTGCTTTTTAAACCCAGGGGTTATGTAACAACCACTCACGATGATAAAGGCAGACCGACCGTGATGGATCTTATAGGTCTTAACACCCGCCTGTACCCCATTGGCAGGCTAGACTACGATACCGATGGCGTATTGCTTCTTACCAACGACGGCGAGTTTTCCAACATGATGATGCATCCAAGGCATAAGATATTTAAGACATACTTTGCCAAGCTTGATAAACCCATGGAAGAGAACGATACCAAAAAGCTTCGTGAAGGAGTAATGATAGACGGACGTCCCACTTCAAGGGCAAAGGTAAGGATCATTCCAAATACCGGCGAACAGAATATCTGGATTTCCATCCATGAAGGCAGGAACCGCCAGGTAAGAAGGATGCTTGAAGCTCTTGGTTATATTGTCCAAAGATTAAAAAGAGTTGAATACGCCAGAATAGGCCTTGACGGCCTTAAACCCGGTGAGTGGAGATACTTAACACCTGAGGAGTTTGCTGAAGCAAAAAAACTTGCTACTCCAAAACCTGCCGTCTTCAGAAAACCGCAGCCTGAAATTCCGGAGGGTGAGCCGGTTAAGAAAGAGAAAAAGGGCAAGAAGGGCGGTAAAAAGAAGAAGAAAGAGAAGAACAAACTCAAAAAGGCAGCCGCAGTTCAGCAGCCGTCTTCAGGCTCCGATGTTCTGGAAAGTATATCCAAAGAACTTGAAAATATTTCTGAGCAGATATCTGATAACACTGAAGATTAATTAAGTTCAATTAATATTCACATTATTAAGTGAAGTTTCGATAGGATACTTCCGAAATTTTTGGGACACAATTAGGCTCTGAGGGGTTTCATTCAATTGTGTCCTTTTGTATTTAGCGAAATCAAATTATAACTACAATATAATAACAGGAGAATTTTTGCAGGAAACTAACGATCTGGTAAAGCAGCGCATATTAGCGCTGGAGGAAATTAAGAAGCTGGGCGTAAATCCTTACCCGCACAGGTTTGATGTTACGGCTGACTCAGCGGGAATATTGAGTACGTTCAGGGATCCCGCCGATGAAGCAGAAGCCGAAGCGCACAAACAGAAAATAATTTCAGTCGCAGGCAGAATTATGGCTATCCGCAAAATGGGTAAAGCAAGTTTTTTTCAGATCAAAGATGAAACCGGGAAGATACAGATATACATCAGGCAGAATGACGTTGGTGAACAGATGTATAAACTTTTCAAGCTGCTTGATATAGGCGATATTGTTGGTGTAAACGGATTTGTATTCCGCACTAAAATGGGTGAAGTATCAGTACATGCAACTACATTTGAATTGCTTACTAAGACAATTCAGCCGCTGCCTGTGGTTAAGGAAGAAACAACAGAGACCGGCGAAAAAATTATACACGATGCGTTTGCCGATGTAGAGCTTCGCTACAGGCAGAGATATATTGATCTCATCGTAAACGATCACGTTAAAGAAACATTTATAAAGCGCACAAAAATTATTCACGCTATAAAGCGTACGCTTGAAGGATACAATTTCTTTGAGGTCGAAACTCCCACGCTGCAATCAATTTACGGCGGTGCGAATGCGAGACCATTCATTACTCAGCATAATGCATTGAATATTCCGCTGTACCTCAGAATTTCAAACGAGCTTTATTTAAAAAGGCTTGTCGTGGGCGGGTTCAACCGTGTTTATGAGTTTGTTAAGGACTTCCGCAATGAGGGTATTGACAGAACTCACAACCCGGAATTCACACAGGTTGAGTGGTACCAGGCTTTTGGCGACTACAACGATAGTATGAACCTCTTCGAAGAGGTTGTTGAAAACGCCTGTCTTGCAGTAAATGATTCTACAAAGGTAAATTACCAGGGTACCGAAATTGATTTTAAACGCCCCTGGCGCCGGCTTAAAATGGTAGATGCAATTGCAGAAAAGAACGGCATTGATGTGCTTAACATGAAAAAAGCTGATATCATTCAGTTTATGAAGGATAAAGAAATAGATCTTGATCCTAAAATTACACACAGTAAAGGACTTGTTATAGCAGCTTTGTTTGAAGCTACCTGCGAAGATAGCCTTGAGGAGCCGACCTTTGTATTGGATCACCCGATAGATACAACACCGCTTTGCAAGCCGCTTCGCGAATACTCCATGCAGCAGCTTGATGAAATGAAAAAAGACCCGGAATCTGTAATATTTGTTGAAAGATTTGAGCCGTATATAAATAAATGGGAGCTTGGTAATTCATATACGGAACTTAACGACCCCATATTGCAGCGCAGCCTGCTTGAAGAACAGGTTGAGCGCGGCCGCGGCGGCGAAGAGGAAACTCACCCGCTTGATGAAGACTTTTTGCGCGCCATAGAAGTAGGCATGCCGCCAACAACAGGGGTTGGACTTGGTGTTGACAGGCTTGTAATGCTGCTCACTAATTCAGCTACTATCAGGGATGTGTTATTTTTCCCGTTAATGAGACCGTTGTAAGAGATGGGTAGTATTGAAAAAATAATTGAAAAAGTTCTATCCGGGAAATCAGATCGGAATATTGATTTTAGTGATTTCAGGAAATTCATTTTATATTTCGAATTCAGAGAAAGAATTAAAGGCAGTCATCATATTTACACGAGACCAGGAATCAGGGAAGTGATAAATATCCAGCCACTAGGTAATTTGTCGAAGGCATATCAGGTAAAACAAGTAAGAAATTTAATTATTAAATATAATTTATTACAAAATTATGGGTAATCTAAAATATGAAGTAATAGTCTATTGGAGCAATGAAGATGATTGCTTTATTTCAGAAATGCCTGAACTTCCCGGATGTATGTCAGACGGTAAAACATACGAGGAGGCAATTATAAATATCAGCGAAGTAGCAAAAATGTGGATTGAAGTTGCAAAGGAAGAAGGACGTGATATTCCGGAACCCAGAGGAAAATTATTCTATGCTTAATTAATGTATGCTATTTGAAGAAACAATAGACGGATATTTATACTCCACCGGCAAAGATAAATTACAATTTGATGTAATTCATGATTATCTTTCAAAAGAATCTTACTGGGCGCAGGGCATATCAAAGGAGATATTAAAACGGGTAATTGAAAATTCTGAATGTTTTGGAATTTATTACGGTAAAGAGCAGGTTGGTTTTGCAAGGGTGGTAACCGATAAGGCAACATTCGGTTACCTTGGTGATGTATTTGTACTCGAGCCGCACCGCGGCAAAGGACTTTCAAAGAACCTGATGGCATTCATATTAAAGCACCCCGAGCTTCAGGGTTTCCGCAGGTGGATGCTTTTAACGCGCGATGCGCAGGAATTATATTCAAAATTTGGTTTCATAAAGTTTCATGCCCCTGATAGGTGTATGGAATTATGGTACCCCGATGTTTACAGCGGTGACCCGGATAAAGAAGGTATTGCAGCAAAAGAAAATAATTGATCTCTATTAACTTCGTAATGAAAGTGATATTTTAAAATGAAAGTAGTAAACAGCATTCTGGAACTCTTCGGTAAGACTCCTTTAGTAAAATTACATCATATAACCAAAGATATTAAGGCATCTGTTTTCGCTAAAATGGAATCTATGAATCCCGGCGCAAGCGTTAAGGATAGAATTGGCCTTGCGATGATAGAAGATGCTGAAAAACGCGGACTGCTGAAACCGGGCGGTACTATAATTGAAGCAACAAGCGGTAACACCGGTATAGGACTCGCTTTGACTTCAGCAGTGAAAGGCTACAAATGTATCTTTACTATGACGGAAAAGGTATCGGTTGAAAAACGCCGTTACCTTCAGGCGCTTGGCGCCGATGTTGTGATATGCCCTATGACCGCAAAGCATGATACCCCCGAACATTATGTAAGTGTTGCCAAAAGAATTAACGCAGATACACCAAACTCACTTTTTATCTACCAGTACAATAATCCTTCCAATCCTGATGCGCATTACCATACAACGGGTCCGGAATTATGGGAGCAGACACAGGGAAGAATAACTCATTTTGTTGGCAGCCTTGGTACCGGCGGTACCGTAAGCGGTACGGGAAGATTTTTAAAAGAAAAAAACCCAAAAATTAAAATTATTGCAGCTGATCCGTACGGTTCCATATTTAAGACTTATAAAGAGTCAGGTATTATGACAGAAGGTACACCATACCTTGTTGAAGGTATTGGCCAGGATATGCTCCCGGAGAACGTACATTTTAAGTACATTGATGAAATTATAAATATCACTGATAAGGAATCATTCCACCTTTCCCGCCGTTTGGGCAGGGAAGAAGGCATTTTCTGCGGAGGCTCGACAGGAACAAATCTTGCTGCGGCGTTACGGGTTGCAAAAGATCTTGATGAGAATGGTGTGGTAGTATTTGTTGTTTGCGATACGGGTGAGCGTTATTTAAGTAAACATCACTCAGATGAATGGATGCGCGAAAAACGGCTGCTCGAAAAAGATAAAACTACGATCGGTGTTGTATTCCAGACCAAGCTTTCCGGGGGGCTGCCCAATATGATATCAGCATCCGCGAATGAAACCATCGGCGAAGCGCTTGCAAGGCTTGAGCAGTATAATGTATCACAGATCCCTGTGCTTGATGAAAACCGCTCTGTTGGCTCGCTTACTGAAGCTGACTTGATGAGCATGATAATTGATGACCCTGCGACAATTGAAAGGAAAGTATCTGAAGTTATGGGTAAACCTTATCCGGTGATAGATGAATCAGAAGATATCAGGCACGGCATACAGTACTTAAAAGAATCACCTGCGATTCTCGTAAGTCAATACGGCAGGTTGATTGGTATTTTAACAAGATATGATGTACTTGATTTTGTGTGATTGTAGAGAACGTAAATCTAAATAACATCACTTCGTTCTCAAAAAATGATAAGACTTCAAAAGTCTTAACACAAAACATATAACAAAATCAATAAAGGACTTTTGAAGTCTTATAATATGGAATTTTTACTTCCTGTGCATTGCGTCTTAGAGACTTTGCCGGAGACAAATAAAATTTAAAAATATGGCAGGCAAGCCTGCCTTCTACTAATAATACATAAATATGAAATTTTCTACTAAAGCGATTCACGCGGGCAATAACCCTGATCCGACGACTGGTGCAGTGAATATACCAATTTACGCAACATCAACTTATGCTGATGAAGCATTTGGCGTATCGAAAGGATTTGATTACGGCAGAACAATTAACCCAACGCGCGTAGCGCTGGAAACAAATATCGCCGCACTGGAAAACGCAAAGCACGGTTTTGCATTTTCCAGCGGAATGGGCGCAACTCACGCAATTGCAACACTGCTGCAAAAAGGCGATCATGTAATTGTTTCGCAGAATGTTTACGGCGGAACATACAGGATATTTGAGCGCATCTTCCGCAAAATGGGTTTGGATTTTTCATGGGTAGATACCTCAAAAGAATCTGAAATTAAAGCGTTTTTGAAACCCAATACAAAGATGATATTTGTGGAAACACCCACAAATCCAATGCTTACGCTTACTGATCTTGAAATGATATCAAAGTTCGCAAAAGATAACAAGCTGATTTCTGTTTGTGATAATACATTTATGAGTCCATATTTCCAGAATCCTTTGGATCTTGGAATTGATATAGTTGTTCACAGCACAACTAAGTATATCAACGGGCACAGTGATGCAATCGGCGGCTTTGCCGCGACATCGAACGCCGAAATTGCCGAACAGCTTAAGTTCATACAGAATTCAGTTGGCGCGGTTCCATCACCATTTGACTGTTACCTTGTACTTCGCGCAACAAAAACCCTTGCTTTAAGAATGGAACGACACAACGAAAATGCTATGAAACTGGCCGCTGTTCTTCATGAAAAATATAAGGATAAGATAAAACATGTTTACTATCCGGGGCTGCCTTCGCACCCGCAGCATGAGCTTGCAAAAAAACAAATGCGTGGCTTTGGCGGAATGATATCAATTGAGCTGGGATCACTTGATAATGCAATTAAATTTTTCAACGGACTCAAGATCTTTTCACGTGCAGAATCACTTGGCGGGGTTGAAAGCCTTGTTTGCCATCCCGTAAGTATGACACATGGCGCGGTACCGAAGGAGGAGCGCGAGAAATTCGGCCTGACCGATGGGCTGGTAAGACTTTCAGTGGGCGTTGAAGATTACGATGACCTGCTTGAAGATATAACCAATGCACTGGCGGGAGTTAAATAAATGTTGGATAATCACAATGAAATACGCGCACAGTTCCCGTTCATGGAAAAGTTCATCTATTTTGATGCTGCGCATTACACACCATACCCGCAAAGATCGGTAAAAAAGCTGAATGACTTCATTAATACATTTACAACTGATTACCTGAACCTGAGCCTGGTGAATATAAACCAGTCACGTGAGTTCAGAAGCACCTGCGGTAAGCTGCTGAACTGCGAAGCTGATGACATTATAATTACATCAAACACTACGCACGGAATAAATATTTTCGCAAATGGTATTCAGCTTGATCCTAAAGATAATAACGTTGCTATGCTTGATTCGGAATTTCCCGCTGTAGTTTACCCGTGGCTTAACCGGGAAAAACTTGGCCAGGCAACAGTAATGCTGATACCAAGCGATAAGGGTTATGCCAACGAAGCGCTGATAAAGCGTACGCTAATGGATTTTAACGTGCGTGTTTTTACTATTAGCTTGGTACAGTTTCTTGGATACAGGCATTCGATTCGGAATATTGCTGAATTTTGCAAAAAACGCAATATTTACCTGGTTGTAGATGCTATTCAGGCTACAGGAATATGCCCTATAGATGTGCAGGAGATGGGAATTGATTTTTTAAGCACAGGAAACCAGAAGTGGCTTATGTCACCCGCCGGACTTGGCTTTACATACATATCCAAAAAATACAGGGAAGTTATAAATCCAACATACGCCGGCACTACGAATGTGAACTACAATTTTGATAACTTTCTGGATTACAAGCTTGATTTCAAAACTTCCGGCGAAGCATATGAGAATTCAACACTGAATACACTTGGGATGATAGGCACCGATGAAGTATTAAAGTATTTTATGGAGCTTGGCGTAAAGAATATTTTCGATCATATAATTGATATACAGGATAAGCTTATCAGTTTGCTTGATAAAACAAAGTATAAGGTTGAAAGCGACCTTTCGGCAGAACACCGCTCGAACATATTGATATTTTCTCATGTTGACAGCACTAAGAACAAAGAAGTTCAGAAAATGCTTGAAGAAAAGAAAATTTATATCGCAGTACGTGAAGGATTCCTGAGAGTTTCACCGCATATTTATAATAACTACAGCGATGCTGAACAATTAGCGGCTGCATTGAACAGTTATTAATTCTACATTTTATTACTTAATATTATGACATACCACAATTCAAAAACCGTAACAACATCCTTCGAAGAAACGATCGAAAAAGTAACCGAAGAGCTGAAAAAAGAAGGCTTTGGGGTACTTACTGAAATAGATGTAAAAGAAACATTAAAGAAAAAACTTGATGTGGATTTCCGTAAATACAGGATATTGGGTGCATGCAATCCGCCGCTGGCATATAAGGCTTTGAGTGAAGAAGAGAACATTGGTGTGATGCTGCCTTGTAATGTAATAGTGCAGGAAAAAGAGGGGGGTATTGTTCAGGTTTCCGCTATTAATCCAATGGAATCAATGAAAGCAGTTCAAAATCCGAATCTTGAAGAAGTCGCGTCAACTGTTAGCAGTAAACTTGCTAAGGTAATAGAAAACTTAAAGTAAAAACAGAATTGGCTGCTATATTTTTAAAGAAGAACGAATCCCGCCGGATACGTAACGGACACCAGTGGGTATTCAGCAATGAAATTGCGAAAACAGAAGGCAGCCCTGAAAGCGGCGTACTTGCTGAGCTATATGACCAGAAGGAATATCTGGGCACAGGATTTTATAACAAAAATTCTCTGATATCTCTGCGCTTGCTTAACAATACTTTTGAAGATGATCTTGGCAATTACATTAAGGATTCTATCCTTAAAGCAAATGAGCTGAGAAAGACTTTCTATCCGAACCGCAATTCATACAGAATGGTATTCAGTGAAAGTGATTTCCTGCCCGGACTAATTATAGATAAATACAACAATACATACGTTATGCAGGTGTACTGTTATGGTATGAATGAGAACATTCAGCTTGTAGTTGATGTGCTGAAAAACGATCTTGGCGCGGAAAATATTTTTACATGCCACGATCCTTATTTCAGAAAGCTGGAAGGACTACCCGAAGAAGATACGGTATATCTTGGCGAAGCAGCGCCTGAGACAATTGATGACGGCATACTTAAATATAAAATAGATTTCGCATCATCACAGAAAACGGGATTCTATTTTGACCAGTGTGATAACAGGGAATTCATTGAGAAAATTTCATCGGGTAAAACCGTGCTTGATGCCTTTTGTAATTCCGGCGGATTTGGTATGCATGCCGCCAAAGGAGGCGCGGGCTATGTTACATTCCTTGATTCATCAAAAGGAGAGATCGAAAACGCAAAGAAAAATTTTGCACTCAATGAGCTATCGAGTGAAACTGATTTTATTGTAATGGATGTTTTTGATTACCTGCAAAAAAGCATTGATGCAGGCAGAACATTTGATGTAGTTATGGTTGACCCGCCCGCATTCGCCAAAAGCCGCAAGAGCATTCCGGCCGCACTGAAAGGTTATGCCAAGCTGAACAAGATGGCGGCAAGCTGTGTTGGTGTTAACGGTTACCTTGTTACATCTTCATGTTCACATCACATTTCACAGGAAGACTTTCTTGAATCAGTGATAAGCGGTGTATCTAAAGCTGGCAAAAAACTTCAGCAGGTACATCTTAACAGCGCATCGTTCGATCATCCTTCAATCCCGGGGATGAATGAAACAACCTACCTGAAATTCGCGGTTTTTAAGGTATTTTAAAACACTTTTTATATCTTTTATTATTAAACCAATACCCTTATTTTACATTCTTAAAGCACAAAATCACTGAAAATGAGCAAATTTCCCCCAATTTATTACGCAGATTA
>JBHEKV010000225.1:0-4360 GCA_041859235.1 Ignavibacteria bacterium
CGCATTATCACAAAAAAATCGGCGTATGGATAGTTCCAGCAGTATGAGGATTGAATGATCTTCAGTCCCATTGGATTATGGTTCACTATTAATTGGCCGCCAATGGTTGTGGCGGTATCCGTATATTCGCAGATAAAATCCTGGTGAGAGATCGCAAGCGGTGAGTAAAATGGTGAGGTCAAAAGTGATGAACGCTGTGTTATTATCTGTCCAAGTGCATTTGTATACTCAAATCCTTCGCCGCGGTTTGATGATGATGCGTCAATTGCTCCGGTTGTAACCCTAATCACACCGTTCTTTTTCCCCCCGATCCACAAACCGCCATCAAATATGTGTTCAATCTGTGATCCTTTAGGATATTCGCATGAAGGCTGTCCCGGCCATAGTGTAAAACCGTGACCTATAGTGCCGAAATTAGTAATTGTCAAACCAATATTACCAACATTTGTGTAGTGATTTATATCATCATCAGCTATAGCAAATCCGCCATACAATATTATGCATGTTAGCAGGGTAGAAATGGAATATTTGAAAATACGGCTAAAAAAAGAACCTGTAAAAATTCTCATTCAATAATTTTATAGCTTTAATAGATGAACCTGTGGATGTGACCCGCTAAAGAGCGGGGTAGTAAATAACCCTTGAATTTACTGATGTAAAATAGGCAAAGTAGCCCAAAAAAACAATTCTTTATTTATTAGTTTGATTTTAATCTGTTAAGTATTTTAGGCAATTTATAGATTAAAATCAAAATAATAGTTAAAAATAAGTTAAGAATTTGTTCAGGGATTTGTACTGGTAAATCCAGAACTTCCGGGTGCTGAAGAACCGGAAGTTCTTATGTTCTTAAAAGGAGAGATAAGTTATACTTACTTCAATAATTTCCTTATCTTGGGATTTGACCCCAGCAGATTTATTACATACTTTCCCAAGAAATCAAATTCAAGATTTACTCTATCGCCAACCTTATACCTGCCGAAATTTGTATAGCGGTATGTATAAGGAATTATGGCTACCTTGATATCAAAATAATTCCCTTTTGGCTTTGTTACTTCAGCTACTGTCAGGCTAACACCATCAACCGCTATCGACCCGACATAGATTACAAACTTAGCATGCTTCTTGTGTATCTTGATCCTGTATTCCCAATTATCTGAATCTTCTTTTTTAATAGCCTTTATCTGTTTGACCTGAGTAACAACGCCGGTATCATCAACATGACCTGCAACAAAATGGCCGCCAAGCTTTTTATTCATTGTCAGCGAACCTTCAAGATTAACTTTATCCCCAATATTAAGCTCTCCGATATTGGTTTTCTTAAGGGTTTCGTGCATACTCACAAAATCGAATTCTGTTTTGCTCATACTTGTTACAGTATGGCATACGCCGTTAATGCAAACGCTGTCAGATTTTGCAAGCTTTCTTCCCACCTGCTTAGCTCTGACCCTGAATTTAAAACCTTCGTTAATTTTGGTTTTTTTTACTACTGTTCCCTGTTCTTCTACTATTCCTGTAAACATTTTTCCTTTTTTCCCGCGCAGGCGGGAATCTCAATTATTATTGAATAATGTTATGTTCTCAAACCATTTGATTTTTCAAAACCAAACAGGTTTGTTTTGCTGAAAAAAAATTAATCTATATAAAATTCATCTTTGCCCCATTTTTGAGGATTGTAATGAATGTAAGCTCTGATATTGTTTAGTTCTTTCTCACTTCGAATTATCCGATCGTGAAATCTGCCTTGCCATCTAAATGAATTGTCAAATGTAATAATTCTTTTTGTACATTTTGACTTAAATTGTCCGATAATTGAACCTATTGAGTTAGGTTTCAAGGTTCTTGATGCTTTTGTAGAGACGACCCGGTGGGTCGTCTCCGGGTTAGATTGAACAGAAATCTTTTCCAATGCAATAATCCCGTGAAAGTGATTCGGCATTACGACGTATTCATCAAGAATTACGTTTTCTCTTACAACTGCATTGTTCAGCCATTCTTCATTTACAATCTTTCCTGCCTGTGAGGGTATTACCTCACTTTTTATAATCTCACCAAAATACTTTTTCATTCTATATGTACAAATTGTAATGTAATATAATCCTGTATTAGAATAATCCCAGCCATTTAACCTAGCAGATTCAACGCGATATTTGTTGCTAAATAGTGCCATTGTAATTGTGAGACGACCCACCGGGTCGTCTCTACAGGGGATAATTTCAAATATTCCTTTTCCGCAAATTCACTAATATATCCCTGCCGGATGTGTAATAATTAACACTTCTGAAATGCTCAAAACTTTTTTTATCACTGAACGCCGTTATTCCGCCACCCATTACATCGGGGGCTATGAAAACCAGCATCTCATCTACCAAACCGGCTTTCAAAAATTCATTGTAAACGAATGCGCCGCCTTCGATCATTATGTTTGCTATATTATGCGAAGCTAGTTTCTTCAAAGCATCAACAAGATCCGCTTTGCCATTCTTTATCATACATGGCAATACTATCACTTGTTTTTTCTGTAACAATTTGATTTTGCGAATATCAGCATTAAGAGAAGTTAACACGATAGTTTTACCATCAGAATACTTATACACATTGTAATTAAGTTTTAATGCCAGGTCTTTATCAATTACAATACGGTACGGGTTTCTTCCCTTTACATCTCTTACATTCAGCTTGGGATTATCATGCTTCACGGTATTTGCGCCAACCAGAACAGCGTCATACACTGAACGAAGCTTGTGAACTGTTCGTCGTGATTCCGTTGAAGATATCCACTTTGAACTGTACTTGTCATCTGCAATTTTGCCGTCAATTGTCTGTGCTGCTTTAATCGTAATGTAAGGTAGTCCGGTAGTAACATACTTAAAAAAGAATTTATTCAGCTCTTTAGCTTCTTCTTCCAGCACTCCGGTAATAACCTTTATGCCTGCTTTTTTCATTCTGGCAATACCTTTACCTGAAACTGCATGGTAAGGATCTTTAACGCCAATGACGACCTTTGAAAATTTGTGTTCTATAATAAGGTCACAGCAGGGGGGAGTCTTGCCGAAATGTGCACATGGTTCCAGATTAACATAAAGCTCCGCTCCTTTTAAACTCATCCCTTTTTTTATTGCAGAATTTATTGCATTTCTTTCCGCGTGGTATTCACCGTACTTTTTATGATAACTCTCAGCAACGATCTTTCCGTTTTTAATTATAACACATCCCACCAAAGGATTTGGCGATACATTTCCCGCACCTTTTAAGGCTAACTCAAAACACCGCGTCATATATTGTTCGTCAATTGTCATAAAAACGGAATATTATTCTATACAAAATTCATCTGTACCCCATTTTGCAGCATTGTAATGTATGTAAGCTCTGATATTGTTTAGTTCTATCTCACTTCGTATTATCCTATCGTGAAATCTGCCTTGCCACCTGAATGAATTGGCAAATGTTGTAATTCTTTTTATACATTTTGACTTGAATTGACCGATGATTGATCCTATTGAGTTCGGTTTCAGAGTTTTTGAAGCTTTTGTAGAGACGACCCGGTGGGTCGTCTCCGGGTTAGATTGAACGGAAATCTTTTCCAATGCAATAATCCCGTGAAAGTGATTTGGCATTACAACATATTCATCAAGTATTACATTTTTTCTCATAACGGCATTATTAAGCCACTCTTCATTTACAATTTTCCCTGCTTCAGAAAGCACAACTTCACCTTTGGTTATTTCTCCGAAAAACTTCTTCATTGCGTATGTGCAAATTGTAACGTAATATAATCCTGTATTAGTGTAGTCCCAACCTTTTAGCCGGGAAGATTCTACACGATATTTGCTGTTAAATAATGTCATTGTAATTTGAGACGACCCGCCGGGTCGTCTCTACAGAGGATAATTTTTCAAAATCAAATTTCCACTAGCTTGGTAAAAAGGTCCCTGTCATCCAAATACCGTTTGATTATATCCAAACTATCCACCTGGTTTGGCCAGTGGATCATATCGCGTGCCAGCTCATATCCTGCCCACTTGTATTCAGAGTGCTCCGCAGATATTTTTACATTTTCATCTTCAACTATTGTTAAAAATACCGGTGACATACAGATCTTATCAGATATTGCAAGGTAAAATGTGTTTATTTTTGGTATACTGTAAATTTTTGCAGGCTTCAGTCCCGTTTCTTCTTCAAGCTCACGTATAAGCGTATCCTTTGTATGCTCATGTGATTCAATTGTACCCGTTATCATCTGCCAAATGCCGGGGTAAATTTTGGCATCATCAGCTCTTTTGAGCAGAAGGAATTTATCACCCTGGTCGGTTTTTCTGCATATATGTAGCTCTATATAATTGGTTACTATCTGCGGCAATTT
>JBHEKV010000075.1:0-17735 GCA_041859235.1 Ignavibacteria bacterium
CGCTACGAGAACCGGGGCAGGGCAGTTCCCATCGGCTTAAAGGAAGCTAACATGGTAAAAGATATGCTCTCCCGCGCCAAAACCACCGAAGAGATCCGCGATACCATGTCAATTGAGCTTGGCTTCAGCTACTCCATACGCCGGCTGAATAAAGTAAAAGTGCATATCCAGCAGGGCGCGCTGCTTGATGGTGTCAGGTCATATGATACATACTCGAGTCCCTTTAACCTGATTGAGAGTGGGGGTGAGAGTGAGAGTGACCAAACCCCAAAATCCCCGCAAACAGAAATAAACATTGATGAATCACCGGCAATCAGCCATAAAACAAATGCAGAAGTAAACATTGATGAAATAAAAACCTCCGCAGAGCTCTCCGGTGCAGTGAAGAAACTGGCAGGGGATTCAACGCCCGGCAAGGTAAACAGTGATTTTGTCGTGAGCTTCAAAGGAAACCTGAGGAAGCTTTTCTACAGGCTTTCGATGCTTTCAAAAATGGATCCCAATAGAGCTATAAAGCTGAATATATACGGCTATAAGCGTGAAGCGAATCCGCGCACTGTAAAGAGCTGCCTCGATCAGCTCGCCGCCTCCGTATCCTCCGGCGGCATGGATACGGATGAGAATATCCGCTTCAATATCCAGACGATACTTTTGAATGAATCAAATGATTACAAACGCGGATTTTATATATCACCCACAGATATCAGAAGCCTTGAGCAGGCCCGCAGGAGTCTTGTGGCGGCACAAGCCGCCTCCGGCGGCGCGGGTTCACATAGTTCGGGCGGTTATGCGCTGGATGATGTGCTGGACGCGGTGAATTATTTTTCGCCCGGCACCACCCGCGAAGAGCTTATGAACTATATAAAAATGAAGAATATGAGGAGCATTCAAAGTGATGCATTATAGTCCGGCCATCCGGCGCAAAGAAACGGCGAATTTCGGGACGGGATGGGCTGGATTGCAAAGAGAAGCAGAACCCCCTCTGTATCTCCCCCTTAAAGGGGGAGAAGAGAACACACCTAAAAGTGTGTTCGAAGTAGGGGTTCATCCGTCTTCGCAGAGTCTCTCTGAAAGAGGACTCTCCGGGCAAGGGAGTAAGCCACGGAGTGGCGAAATACATCAGCGATGGGCAACGCCCATCGAATTACGTCAGCAAAATAATCCAAGCCCTGAAAGGGCGAAATCAAAATTAGTGAAATTTGTGATTAACGCTTTCTGGGGGCGATGAGTTGCGAAATTAAGTGAATCCAATCAGGGCTAAAGCCCGTATATTTTTTAGCATTTATCCCCGCCCTAAAGGGCGGGGCTACTCAAAAGCGGTAGTAATTTCTTATTACTTCGTGTTACTTTGTGCCTTTGAGTCTTTGTGTCTGGCTTTGGGTTTTGATTGTGAGGGGGAGGCAGGAAACCAAATCATCAAATTCTTCAATTTATGCGTCTTTTGGAGCCTTGAAAGTGTTGAAAATTATCATTATTTTAGCGTTTTATCAAAAGAAAATTTTTATAAATATAACACCGCTTCGCGGTACCCTAAAGGGCAGATTTCCCAAAGGGATAAACAGGAGTTGTTGTGAAAAGAACGTTTCAGCCAAGTAACACAAAAAGGAAGAACAAGCACGGTTTCAGGGAAAGAATGAGTACCAAAAACGGCAGAGCCGTTTTAGCAAGCCGCAGAGCCAAGGGCAGAAAAAAGCTCACAGTAAGCGATGAGAAGAAGTTTACAAGGTAATTTAGGACCGATCCAAAAATTAACTTTATACATTGAACTTTGAGCAAGTTATTTACATTAGGCCGCGGCGAGATAATCAGGGGATTCGGTGTATTCGAAGAAATACTTTCTGCTTCAGTAAAACTTGAAACAAAATACGTTAACGCTTTTTTAAATTTTTCGGATATGAAAGCCGGCTTTCCAGTTAAAGTCGGTTTTTTGTTATCAAAAAAAAAATTAAAAAATCAACTGAGCGTAACAGGTTAAGAAGGCTGCTGAAGGAATCTTACAGACTTAATAAACTTGAACTATTGAAAGTAACAGAAGAAAAAAAACAGTGCCTCAGAATACTTTTCACCCTCTCAAATTCAGCTTACAATAGCCACACGGAGCTTAGCTTTAAAGAGATCTCTTCAGGGATGCCCGCGCTTCTTGAAAAAATTTCTGAAAGAATAAAATAATTTGTCAAACGTCTTAACCGGTATAAAACATCAATAATCCGCTGAAATATCTGAACCCGAAATACCTGCTGATTTTAATTATAAAATTATACAAGTATTCCATATCGCCGCTTTTTCCGCCATCGTGCAGGCACTACCCAACGTGCTCAACTTATGCGGTTGAGGCTCTTGAGAAGCACGGGTTCTTCAAAGGATTCTGGCTTGCATCGGTGAGGATACTGAAGTGCAATCCCTTCTTCGCCGGGGGATATGACCCTGTACCTGAAAAGAAATTAAAAGTGAATTAAATAAACAATGGATAGAAATTCGATAATCGGTTTTGTTTTGATAGGGGTAATATTAATAGGCTGGCTTTATTTCCAGAATAAAAACACGCCGCCTGTTAAAGATGAAAAGAAAACCGAGCAGGTAAACAACCAGGATAGCTTAAAGAAAGTTCAGGATGAGCAGCAGAAAAAGCAGCAGCAGGTGCTGCAGGATACGGTTAAGAAGAATATTACAGGCGATACAACTAAAGTAACCCAGCCCGTTTCAGAGAAATACGGCGCGCTTTTTGGTAAGTTTGAAAAGGGTGAAGATAAGGTCATAATAATTGAGACCGATAAATATCACGCTGAGTTTTCAACCAAGGGCGGCTCGCTGATAAAGTATGAAGTAAAAGGCTTTAATACATGGGATGGTTTCCCTGTGCAATTGCTTTATCTTGAAAAGGGGGGCGAGCTTAATGTCCTATTCAACTCCACCGAAGGCAAGCTGATAAATACCAAGGACCTTTATTTCACATCCTCCTACAAAGCATGGGAAAAGAAAGTTGTTTCAGGCAATGAGGAATTCAAAGTAGTGTTTGAAATGCCTGTTGATACTAATGGTGCAAAGATCACCAAGACCTTTACATTCAAAAATGATACATACATGTTCGGTGTTGAAATAGGGCTGGATAATTCCGGCAAGTTCATTTCTAATTATGAATACCAGCTTGCCTGGGAGAACTCGCTTAAGCTAACCGAGTACCGCAGTGATGGCGAGGGCGGGCATGCGCAGGCATTCGCCGAAATGGGTGATGAGCTTGAAGTGCTTGATGTTACCAAAAAGGATGAGCCGGTTAAATCTGACTTAAACGGGCAGACTAATTGGGTCAGCTCCAGAATAAAATATTTCACAGTGTTCCTTATCCCCGATGGCAAAAAAGCCGACGGAAGTTATATCACCGGAAATTATTTTGACCTGCCGAATAACGGGCATGAAAAAAATTATTCTATTGCCCTTAAAATGGCTATAAAGAATGATAAGTCCGAAAGGAATAAATTTAATGTTTACTTAGGTCCGGTTGATTACGAGATACTGAAGGGTTACGATATGAACCTGCAGTCAACAATGCGGTTCTCGCTTGATTTCCTTGTAAGGCCTATTGCGCAGTACGCTATACTGCCATTCTTTTTATTCCTGCATAAGTTCATATCCAACTGGGGCATTGTGATAATAATCTTCTCAATTGTAATGAAAGTTGTGTTAACGCCATTCACCCGCTACCAGATGAAATCCATGAAGAAGATGGGTGAGCTTCAGCCTAAGATGAACGCGCTTAAGGAAAAGTACAAAGATGATCCGCAGAAACAGCAGCAGATGCTGATGAAGCTATATAAGGATGAGAAGATAAATCCCGCAGGCGGATGCCTGCCAATGCTGCTGCAGCTGCCAATACTTTATGCGCTTTTTGGAGTGTTCAGCAGCACCATTGAGCTGCGCCAGGCATACTTTGGCCTGTGGATCCATGACCTCGCAGTACCTGATGTTATTCTGCAATTACCTTTCAAGATACCTCTCTTCGGGGTTGATTACTTATCGGGTCTCGCATTGCTGATGGGTGTTACAATGTTCGTTCAGCAGAAGATGACTGTTAAGGATCCCAAGCAGATGGCTATGGTATATATTATGCCTATCATGTTAACGTTCCTGTTCACAACGCTGCCTGCCGGCCTGAATTTGTATTACTTCATGTTTAATTTGCTTTCAATAATTGAGCAGTACTACATTACCAAAAAAGGTAAGAAGGAAGGCGAAGAGAGCGCAGTAGTTGTCAAGCAGGAACAGGTATTGAAGAACAAGGGCAAGAAGTAGTTTTGTAGTTTTGAATTAAAACAAAGGTGAGTTAATAACTCACCTTTGATCTTATATGAACCTTTTCAAAATTTATTTAGTAAGTAATGGTAAGTATTCAATCCATGGACCGGTTTCATCACGGTACTGCTTCGCCAGTACCCGTGATATCTGCGCCAAATGGTTTAGGTCATGCACAGCCCATGTTGCAAGCAGCTGCCTTAGTGTCACATCACCAAATGATGGGTGGATGCCCGTCATGTTGAGTTTATCTTCGGTTAAGCCTAAACTCTTTACATGTCCAATGTTCTTTGCGCGCAGCTTGCGGAACTCCGCAAGCAGGACATGTATAGTTTTCCCTTTGCTTTCGGTAAACTGTGCAAACCTGTCAAACTTTTTAAAGCGCTTATCCTCGCCAAACAATATGATGTTGGCGCGCTCCATCCAGTCGGTTTGCTCGCCATACACCAGGTGGCCAACTATATCAAACGGACTCCATGTATCGGGTCCCTCGTTTGCGTGGAGCCAATCATCGCTTAAATTTTGCAGTAGTGCTTCCAGCACGGAGGGTATGTTGGATAATATCTCGATTGATCTGTTCAGATCGAATTTCATAATAAATTTTATTTATGGTTTAATGAAAGGGGAGGGCAAAATTAAAAACTTAGTGGAGATGCCGGGAGTCGAACCCGGGTCCGAAAACGAGACCATCAAGACGCCTACATTCATATTCAGCGTTTGGAATTCGGCCATGTACTGCATCGCTGAAATAGCGGCACATTGCCTACACTTGAAGTTATCTCGCCGCTCGGCTCAAGTAAACCTTACGGCCAGCTCAAAAGTTTGGCGCCTTTTACCATCCAAATGAGCGGTGGAAGCGGTAAAAGACGAGCGGCTTATTTATTAAGCAGCTAAAGCGTAATTATAGTTGTCGTTTATTTTGACTTTTCAGCCTTTTTAACGTGCTTGCTGAGAACACGGAATGCTGTCTTGAACATCTGCATTCCCGTCGAAACCAAATTCATCCCCATTAAAAGAACGGTGTTATTTAAAGCCTACAAAAATAAAACAAATAGAGATGGTAAACAATTCCAATATGCAAAAAGGCTGTTATTTCGTTAAATCGAGTTCCATAAAAAGAGTGTGAGGGTTTGGATTGTGATAATAAGGCTCAGTTTCAACAAATCCGTGTTTAGTGTATATTTCAACCGCCTTCGGCATCTTTTCTTTGATAGTATCAAGGCGCATTGTCTTATAGCCAATATCCTTCGCATCCTGAATTATCCGGGTAACAAGAATGTTACCGATGCCTTTGCCGCGCAGTTCTTCTTTAAGATAGAGGCGTTTCATTTCGCAGATGCCATCTTCAATCTTACGAAGAGCAATGCAGCCGGAGAATCTATCATTATACTTCACAATGTAGAGTCTGCCATCAGGCGGGGCATATTTGCCGGGGAGGGAATTGACTTCTTCTTCAAATCCCTGGAAACACAAGGATACATTCAGCCATTTTTCATAATCTCTGAAAAGCTGCTTTGTTTCAGATATCAGTTCGGGGTTATTTACTTCAAGTATTTCGTAGTTCATGCGTCAGGTTGTTATTTCCTTTAAATTACTTTCAAAATTACTTAACTTTGCTGAATTATGAAAATCTCAAAACAATACCACTGGGAAATGGGTCACCGTTTGCCGTTTCACAAGGGATTATGCAAAAATATCCACGGTCATTCATACCGAATGAATGTTGAGATCACCGGCGGGCTGGATAAGAACGGTATGGTCATTGATTTTTTTGACCTCAACAAAATAGTTAAGCCAATTATTGAAGAATATGACCATGCATTCCTATGCTGGAAGGGTGATAAAAAGGTTCTTAACTTCCTCTCAAAAAATAAAATGAAAAAAGTAGTAGTTGATTACCATTCAACAGTGGAAAACATATGCGCTGATTTTACTGATAAACTTACAAATGCATTGCTTGATATTAAAGGACATAAATTCGAAGAATTGACGGTTAAGATATACGAGAGCCCTAATAGTTATGCGGAGAAATCAAGGTTACTGGCGAAGGGAATGCTGCTTTAAATGGAATCTCCGGTACTTAAAATAAACGAGATCTTCTATTCAATCCAGGGTGAATCAACCAAGGCAGGATTGCCTTGTGTGTTTGTGCGGTTGACTTATTGTAACATACGCTGTGTATACTGCGATACTGAGTATGCATTTTATGAAGGAGTTGACAGGACAATTGATGAAATTGTAGATGAAGTGAAGTCATATAATTGTAAACTGGTTGAAATAACAGGCGGAGAACCTTTGGTTCAGGAAAATGTTCATATACTTATAAAGCAGCTTTGCGAACTGGGATACGAGGTTTTGCTGGAAACAGGAGGATCATTACCCATTGAAAGTGTTGATAAACGCGTTAAGATCATTATGGATCTAAAGACCCCGTACAGTAAGATGGAAAAGAAGAACAGGTACGAAAATATCCAGTATTTAAAACCTACAGATGAAGTAAAGTTTGTTATAGGCAACAGGGATGATTATGATTGGGCAAAAGGAGTTATCCAGAAGTACGCTCTGATCAACAGGGTGGAACAGGTATTGCTTTCACCCGTTTTCGATAATATTGAGAATATTCAGTTAGCTGAATGGATTCTACAAGATAAGTTAAATGTACGCTTTCAGCTTCAGATGCATAAGTATATCTGGCATCCTGAAACAAGGGGAGTGTAATGGATAAGGCGATCATCCTCGTTAGCGGCGGAATGGATTCATTGGTTACGGCGGCAATAGCCTCACAGAAATATGAAATGGCATTTCTTCATGTAAATTATGGACAGAGGACTGAAAAGCGAGAGTTAAAGGCCTATAATGATATTGCTGATCATTATGATGTAAAAGAGCGTCTTGTTGTAAACATAGATTATCTGGCTAAAATTGGCGGTTCATCATTAACAGATAAGACTATTGAAGTTTCAAAGGCTGATATTCATAGCAAAGAGGTCCCTACATCCTACGTACCTTTCAGAAACGCGAATATACTCTCAATCGCAGTAAGCTGGGCAGAGGTGATAGATGCGAAAAAAATATTCATTGGGGCAGTTGAAGAAGATTCCAGCGGATATCCGGATTGCAGGGAAGTTTTCTATGGTGCTTTTAATAATATGATCTCTTTGGGAACCAAACCGGAAACCGTTGTCAGGATCGAAACGCCGATTATTCACATGAAGAAGCACGATATAATCAAAAAGGGCGCATTACTTAATGCCCCGTTCAAACTATCATGGTCTTGCTATCAGAACGAAGAAAAGGCTTGCGGTGAGTGCGACTCTTGTGCACTTAGACTTAAAGGGTTTCAGGAAGCCGGACTTGTAGATCCCATAGATTACGAAATACGTCCGCTTTATAATAAATAAAGTATATAATTAACAATTTAATATTTCTGATATGAAAAAAATATTTGATGTAACTTCATTTTTAGGATTTGTGTTTCTTTTAGTATTTTCAGTTTCGGTATTATCAGGGTGCGGAAAAAAAGATGATTCAACGACAAGAACTGATGACAAGAAATCTGATACAAAAGAATCAACGGATAAATCCTCCTTTTCAAAAGATAAGCCATTTTTGGTTGAATTTGAATTAACCGGTAAAGAAAAAGGAAACGGAACAGTTACTGCAATTTATGATGGTAAAAAATGCCGCTCAACCAGTTCTTTTGATGCAGATGGGAAGAAATTTTCAGCTACGGCATATTTTGATGGAGGTGATATTGTTTATACTGTGAGCGATATTGCCGGAGTTAAAATGGGTATGAAGTTTGATAAGAAAAAATTCAGCGATACAAAAGATAATGTTGATGTAAATTCTTTCCGTGACTACATTGACCAGATGGAAAAAATCGGTGAGGAAGAAATTATCGGGTATAAATGCGAAATCTATAAACATAAAGAAAAGAATTTTACAGTTAGTCTTTACGAAAAAACTGTACCTTTAAGAATGGGTTCTGCTGATGGTAAAACCTACATGAAAGCAACTAAGTTCGAAAAAGATGTTAAAGTGACGGAAGATATGTTTAAAGCGCCTGAGGATGTTAAGTACATGGATATGACAAACATGCTTGAAGATATGAAAAATATGAAAGACGGCGGAAAGAACCTGCAGGATCTTAAAGATAAAACGAAAGAAATGGAAGAAATTATGAAAAATTATAAAAAGTAACAATTAATAAACAATTTTAATTCTTGAAAGCCGCGAAATGCGGCTTTTTTATTAATCTGAAATCTGTAAAATGGATTTTCTTAACCAATAATTTGTGATATATTGTTGGCTATTGTACAAGTTTAGCATTTTTATGATAAATATTATTTTAGAAAAATTCTAACTAAATTCAAAACATATGAATAGAAAACTCATTACTGCCTCATCCTTCGTATTATTGCTTTTTCTATCCCACTCAGTTGTTTTTTCCCAGGTTAATTCAGGTGGATTACCGTTAAGTTCATTGACCGATCTTGGAAAGAGTTTCGAAACTGAGACTATGCCCGATTTTGATGTAGAAAGTATGATCAATGAAGACAGAATTAATTCAGCTTATACAGATGTTCCATATAGGTATGGAAAGGTCTTTGAAGTTAGTTTGGACCTCAATAATTCAGGGAGCTGGTTAGTTCTGCCTGATGGAAGCAGAATATGGAGACTTGCGATCAA
This sequence comes from Ignavibacteria bacterium, assembly GCA_041859235.1. Lineage (GTDB taxonomy): Bacteria > Bacteroidota > Ignavibacteria > Tepidaquicellales > OLB5 > OLB5. The sequence continues at coordinate 8,980 of JBHEKV010000075.1, forward strand.
ATCTGAAAACGCAGCTTCAATAAATCTCTTCTACAAACAATTCTACATGCCTAAAGGCGCTTTGCTTTATCTATATAATGAAGATAAGAGTGAACTTCTGGGCGCATTTTCAGAATTGAATAATACTTCGGATAAATATTTTTCTACTGCTCCAACAAGAGGAGATGTTACAATATTAGAATATTATGAACCCATGTATTCAAAAAATAAAGGTATTATCAGTATCTCTCAAGTTGTACACGCTTATAAGGATATCTATGGTTTGCTAAATGCTTCAGAACTTTCCTGCAACATAAATATTAACTGTCCAATCGGTGCCCCGTGGGTTGAACAAAAACGCTCTGTTACAAGAATAACATTCATTCAGGGTGGCAGCGGATATTTGTGTACTGGCTCACTTATTAATAATACATCGCAGGATAGAAGCTTGCTTTATTTAACTGCTGAACATTGCGCTCCTGATAATCACTCCAGCATGGTTTTCTTTTTTAACTATGAAAATCCAACCTGCTATGGCTCTGCCGGTTCATTGTCACAAACAATTTCAGGGGCTACACTTAAAGCTGCTAATTACGCAACAGATTTCAGACTCGTACTTTTAAACGGTACATTACCGGCCTCTTTCAACGGATATTTCAACGGATGGGATAGAAGCGGCAATCAACCGACAAATGAAGTTGCTATACATCACCCTGGTGGAGCAAATAAGAAAATATCCATAGATAATAACCCAGCTACAAACTCAAATGGTTTCGGGGGCAGACTGGTAAATGGTTTTTGGCAAGTCGTATGGGATTTTGGAATGACTGAAGGCGGTTCTTCGGGTTGTCCTCTATATGACCAAAATAAAAGAGTAGTAGGACAAAATTTAGGAGGCGTAACTTCACAGTGCGAAAACCCACAGGCTGTTTACAAAGTATTTGGTAAATTTTCTCAATCCTGGGGTTACGGCGGCTCGGCAGGAAACCAGCTAAAAGACTGGCTTGACCCTACCAATACAAATGTTACGACCCTTGATGGCATTCCTGCTTTAACCGGAGTGGCCCCCGTATCAAACTTTACATCTGATACATCTAATTTGCCTTTAGGCGGAGGCAGCATTAATTTCTTTGATCTTTCAATAAATGTTCCTACATCATGGAGCTGGAGTTTTCCAGGTGGCAACCCGCCTACTTCAAACGTTAAAAACCCGACTAATATAAGTTATACTCAGACCGGAGCATATACAGTAAGCCTGACTGCAACCAATCAATACGGTTCAAACACATATACTTTGCTGAACTATATTAAGGTAGCAGGTTTACCATTAAATGCATTTCCGCTTGTTTCACCTCCAACCAATACAACTATTGTTGTCTCTTCTCAGGATCTTTCAACCACTAATTTTGTGTGGGGTACTTCCGCGACAGGAAATTCAATTAAATATATGTACAAGATCAAAAAACTTGGAGCAGGGGCTGAATATACTTATACAAGTAATAATGGTGGACTTGATACAGTCATTTCTCTGAGGAAGAGTTTTTTGGATAGTTTAGGGAACACCTTTGGATATACCGGCGATTCTGTAAGATGTTCGTGGAGAGCAGCAGCTACTAACGGAGTGGATACAGTTTTATCTTCAGGCTCATACCTGTTGACCTTAAAAAGATCTACTATTGGGATAACTCAGATTAGCAATAACGTACCTGGTTCTTTTATGCTTTATAATAATTATCCTAATCCTTTTAATCCGGGTACAATAATAAATTTTGATGTTCCTGAAAAAAGTAATTTGAGGATAAGAGTATATAATACCCTGGGAGAAGTTGTTGAGGTAATTGCTGACAGGAATTTTGATCCGGGTAAATACAGCGTTAATTTTGACGGTTCCAAACTGGCTTCAGGTATTTATTTCTATTCTCTGGAAGGTGAAAGCTTGATGCAGGTTAAGCGTATGGTTTTGGTAAGATAGCCTGAGAGTAATGGATATCCTGCAAAAGGAACAGTGATCCTGTTCCTTTTTGTTTTATTGCTAATTTTCGGATAAATTAGGCAATTGAAAATTTATCAAAAATTCGTTAATTTTGTAAATATTAGCAAAATTTCCATACTAAGAGGAAGGTAATACAATGAAGATAGCGGTTTGTGTCTCGCAGGTTCCGGATACAACTACAAAGGTTAAGGTTGGACCTGACGGAAAAACAATTGACCCTGCAGGTGTAACTTACATTATAAATCCATACGATGAATTTGCAGTAGAAGCAGCGTTACAGTTGAAAGAAAAAAACGGCGGAGAAACACTTGTTGTTTCAGTTGGGAAAGACAGCAACAAAGAAGCCATCAAAAAAGCCTATGCTATGGGTATTGAAAAAGGTATTCTTGTAAAGACTGATGCGGAAATGGATTCATATGCAGTTGCAAGGAATCTGGCAGATGTGCTTAGAGATGTAAACGCAGATGTAGTAATGTTCGGAAAACAATCAATAGATTATGATGATATGCAGGTTGGAAATCTGACAGCTGAAATGCTTGGAATTCCTTCGATAAGCGTTGTAGTTTCATTGAATGTTGATGGTAATAAAGTGACATGTGAGCGTGAAATTGAAGGCGGCAAGGAAATAGTTGAATCAACATTACCGGTTGCCATTAGTGCACAGCGTGGTCTCAATAATCCTCGTTATCCTAATTTGAAAGGTATCATGGCCGCTAAATCAAAACCAATTGAAGAAAGACAGCCAACTTATACCGAAAATAAAACAGAAATACTTGGCATGAGTTTGCCAAAATCCAAAGCTAAAGGTAAAATTGTCGGGACGGATGTAACTGCAGTGCCTGAACTTGTAAAATTGTTAAGAGAGGAAGCGAAGGTTATATAATGAGCAAAATTCTTGCATTTGTTGAATCACGTGATAATAAGATCAAAAACTCAGGCTTTGAAACAGCTACAACAGCCCTTAAACTGGCAAATGAGCTTGGTATTGAAGCAGAAGTTTTGTTGATTGGAAGCAATCTATCAGCAGTTTCTGCTGAGTTAGGTGCATACGGCATTAAGAGAGTACTCTTGGCAGAAGATAGTAAACTGGAGAAGTATTCCACAACCGCTTACTCCAAATTGGTTGCAGAATGTGCAAAACTAAGAGGTGCAGATATAATAATCCTTTCTGCAACGGCAATGGGGAAGGACATATCACCCAGAATCTCTGCTAAGCTTGAAGCCGGGCTTGTTGCTGACTGCACTGATATCAAAGCTGAAGGCGGAAACATTATGGCCACAAGGCCTGTTTATGCGGGTAAAGCATTTATTGATGTTAAAGTCACATCTCCCATAAAAATATTCACATTGAGGCCGAATGTATTTAAAGCTGTAAAAGTTGACAGCGTATCTGCTGAAACTGAAAAACTCGGCATTCAGTTAAATGATTCAGATTATGGCGTACAGGTAAAAGAAGTAGTTGTAAGCAATGAGAAACTTGATGTGACCGAAGCCGATGTTGTTGTTTCTGGAGGCAGGGGACTAAAGGGACCTGAAAACTTCTATCTTGTTGAAGATCTTGCGAAAGTCCTTGGCGGAGCAGCAGGTGCATCAAGAGCTATTGTTGATGCGGGCTGGAGACCTCATTCAGACCAGGTTGGACAAACAGGTAAGACTGTATCACCAAGTTTATATATTGCAGTAGGTATAAGCGGCGCTATACAGCATCTTGCGGGGATGTCATCCTCAAAATGTATAGTGGCCATAAATAAAGATAAGGATGCTCCGATTTTCCAGATCGCCGACTATGGGATTGTTGCAGACGCTTTGGAAATAATGCCTGCATTGACTGAAGAGTTCAAAAAAGTACTCTCAAACTAGAAATTGTAAATATCAGAATTTAATGGATAACGATAAAATTCAGGTTGACATATTAGGACTTTCGCCCACTCCAGCTCCGGGCGGCGGCGGTTATGCGCTGATACTAAAAGAAATTGGCGGAGATAGACGTTTACCGATCATTATTGGCAGCTTTGAAGCGCAGCATATTGCACTGGAATTAGAAGGAATTAAACCTCCTAGGCCGCTTACTCATGATCTTATTAAGAATATCATTGAACAACTTGGTTTTTCGATTTCTTATGTATATATAAATGAGCTTAGAGACGGCACATTTTTTGCCAAGATAAAAATGGATGTTGGCAGTGTTGACGAAGTGGATTCAAGACCCTCGGATGCGATTGCTTTGGCCCTTAAGTTTGCTGTTCCAATATATGTAAATGAAGATGTAATGAATGAAGTAGCATTTTTACCCGATAAGGAAGGTGATGAAGAGGGCCTTGGGGATGATCTGTTTAAACAGTCAGAATCAGGGGAAACGCAGGAAAAAGTAGCAGACCCATACACAAGGAAACTGAACAAACTTCAAACTGACCTTAAAACTGCTATTGATAGTGAAGATTATGAAAAGGCAGCCTCACTCCGCGATGAGATCAAGAAACTTGAGTTAAGCAGGTAGGTTGTTGAACAAAAACTGATAATTTTACCTAAATGCCTGTCATAAACAGGCATTTTTATTAATACATGAATCTCGCAATCGACATAGGAAACAGCTTCACTCATTTTGCCATATATAATGGCAAAAAAAGCCTGTACAATTACAATTGTAGTTCAGTAAACAAAACTGACCTCTCAAAAGCTATCAAGAGAATCGGAAAAGAATTCAATATAGGCAAAATCGGCATATCATCTGTAGCTCCGAAAACCTATAAGGCTATTAAGTCTTATATTCGAACTAACTTTAGGATTGCTCCCTTAACCATCAATTACAAAACTGAGTTACCCCTAAAAATCAAAATCAAAAAATCATATACTCTTGGACCTGATAGAATTTGTAATGCGGTATTTGGATATCTTACAGTGAATGGGAAATCAAACGTCTTGGTTATCGACATGGGTACAGCAAACACATATGATCTGGTTCTAAAAAACGGTGATTATATAGGCGGGATAATTGCACCAGGTATTATGACTTCATCGAGAGCACTGAATACAAATACAGGTAAGCTCCCGCTATTAGAGCAAAGCAAACTCTCTGCTAAAGCTCCGCTGATGGGCAGAAATACATTCGAAGCAATTCAATCGGGTTTAGTGAATTATACGAAGTTTGCAACTGAAGGACTTGTTAAAGCTGTAAAAAAGGAGTATAGCGGAAAATTAACAATAATTGTAACCGGAGGATCTGCTAAATTTCTCGGAAATGAACTGGATTTTGAGCATATTTACAGAAAGAACACAGTATTGGAAGGCATAAATTTTATTTTAAATAATCAGAAGCCTTAAAAGTGGAAAATTTATGAAGATCATAACAGAAAATCATATTTTTAAAACAAAAGGAGACTGCGACATAGTCAATCTTTCTGATAATCTATACTCATCATTTGAAAACAGCAAACTCAAAAATGGTAATGTTACAGTTTTTGTTGTGGGATCAACAGCATCTATAAGCACGATTGAATATGAGCCGGGATTAAAGAAAGACCTGCCTGAAATGCTTGAAAAGTTTGTTCCTTCAGGCAAAAAGTACCATCATAATAATACCTGGGGTGACCATAACGGCCACGCACACCTGCGCTCAACTCTATTTGGATGCTCGCAGACTATTCCATTCGTAAATGGAGAGCTTCTTCTGGGTACATGGCAGCAGGTAATACTTATAGATTTTGACGAAAGGCCCCGGAGCCGCAAAGTAGTATTTCAATTTATTGGTGAATGAATCCAAAAACTGAGAAAATTCTGTTTTTTTTACTTTTCACAGTTTGTCTGTCTCTTCGTCTTGCTTTCATAACTCAGAAGAATCTCTGGTTCGACGAAGTGTTTTCATGGCACCTAAGCCTTGATTCTTTTTACGAGATTGTTGTAAGAACATCCAATGATATACACCCTCCATTATTTTATTTTGCGCTTAAAATCTGGAATTTTGTATTTGGTGATTCAGTTGCCGCTATGCGGCTGCTTTCAGCATTATTTACGTCGTCGGCTGTATTCTTCCTTTATCCTATCAGTAAAAGATATTTAGAGCCCTCAAAAGCTTTGTTTGTGATTTTGTTGTATTCTGTATCACCCTTGAACCTTTATTATGGACAAGAGGTACGTATGGCAGCGATGAACCTGTTCCTGAATATAGGCTCGGTTTATTTTCTGTTGAAATTAATGGAAAAACCACATGACTATCACCGGATATTCAAAGAAAAATATGCAGTTCCATTTGTTCTATTTTCATCAGCAGCAATTTACACGCATTACTTTTCTTTCTTTATAATAGGAGCAGAATTATTATATATTATTTATACTTACCGAAGAACTCCCAAGCAATATATAGCATATTTATATTTATTTCTTTCAATTGGTGCAGCGTATATAATTTGGGTGCCTGAACTGATTACACATTTCAGCAGGGGACAGTCTTGGCGAACGCCGCAAACTCTGAATTTAGTACTCCATGAATATGTAAATTATATCCGAGACCTGAATCTGGGATTATACTACTATTACTCAAATCTTACTGTTGTTAAATATATAACTTATTTCACGGCATTTTCAGTGCTCATTTCATTTATTGGGCTGTTTTTGAAGAAAAAAGAACTTAATAACTCCCCGATTTTGATCATGTTAGTGTTATTTGTTCCGTTAATCCTTGCAGGTGTTATTTCATTCAGGCAAAAAATAGAATTTTACCGCTATTTGAGTATATTAGTTCCTTACATATCTTTATTTATTGTTTATGGACTCAGTAAATGGAAAAATAAGTATTTTGCAACAGCAATAATTGGTTTATTAGTTGCAATAAATATTTACGGAGTAACAATTCACTATTCATTTGGATTCAAAAATGATGATTATAGATCGCTGATATTGAAGATCAATCAAGAATATACGCCCGGTGAAAGGATTTATGTTGAACCGCATTTTAACGGCTGGGTGATAAACTATTACAAAAAGCAGGAAAAATTATCAATACCTGATCCTGCGTATGTTAGATATGGCTGGAATGAAGTGCTGGATTCACTTACAGCTCAGAATCCCGATAAATTTTGGGTAGTGCTGGATTACAGCGCGGTTGATACTTCAAACTATCATAGCTACATAAATGGGCTTAAAAAATCATACAAAATGAACGAAAGAACAACATACTTCCTTGCCCCGACGAAAGTTGAACTATACAATTTCAGCAAATAAAAAAGCCGGCTAATTGCTTAACCGGCTGATTTGAATATAATTTCTATATTTCTTAAGCTTCCAATTCTTCAGTTACTTTAACTTCAGAACTATCGGCTTTTTTAACCTTGCTAAGATCAATATCCACAGCGTTTGAATTTAAGCTGCCGTTATGATATTTTCCTGTGCCCTGGCGTTTATGAATTACATCAAGTTTTTCCTGAAGTTCGTACTGTTTCCTTATCTTTTCCTCAAATTCCTTCATCTTTTCTTCAATTGTCAATATCTTCTTTTCTTTAACTACCATATCTTCTCTGTAACGTTTCAGGAAATAATGGATCGTCTCTACACGTATCTTGATTGAGCCTGTCGGCTTATTCTCATCAATATCTTTGAATGAGAAGTATGGAGTTCCGCTGTTGGAAACGATCTCTTCAACCACAGTGTATATCGGGGCATCATGTCCGCACTTGAATGATGAAAGCTCCAATGCAACAAGATTAGGATGTCTAGCAGCATATTTGGCAGCCCATACTTTGCGGGTAGTATTTTCGCTGTATGAGTTCTTCCAGACATCACTTACATCCATGCCGCCCTTAATCAGGCCCGCCTTAATCTCATCGCCAAAAAGTCTTTCAAGAATATCATCATCCGTGGGGAGAGAATCCTGATTAAACACAGGGTACCCAAGTTTCTGGAATTCCTCGAGTATTTCATGATTCAAGCCCGGATCGTTGTGATAAGGCCTTGCAAGCACAACGATACCTATCTTATTATCCTTTTCAAGCTGTTCCAGAGCCTTACGGGCCTCTTTTCGCATATCGACATGGTATTTGTCCAATGCCCAGTAAGCCTGTTCAATAGCGCGGTCGTTTTCTTCCTTGCTTAGCCCTAGTTTGGGTCCCCATTCATCAAACATCTGTTTGGCACAAAGCTTTCTTTCGGTCATGTATAAATACGTATTCACATATTCTATACCAACATCTTTGAACATATCGCTCTCTTTGATGAAAGCAGCTTTTGCGGCTTCTACTGTTGCAGTAACAGTGGGGCAGGCATGATGCTGCTGAGCATAAACAAGATCCGAAGGAATAGTATCAACAATAGGGAAGAAGATGTAATCAATTTTCTTCTTCTTGTGGATTTTATATATCAGGTTATGAATATGCGGGATACCGATCTTTGAAGGGAAACATGGGTCAATTGCACCGCGTTTTGCGCCTTCTTTGTACAATTCCTCGCTTGTATATTCTGAAAATATGATATTGCCCGGATTTATGCCGAGTGATTCAAAGTATGCGGTGTAAAACGGGGTCTGTGCGTACATATTAAGTACTCTTGGCATAGCTATAACAACTTTGCCGCGCCTTTTAATAAGTTCAACACGTTTATCGAACGCATCCTTTGCCTTCTTATCGAACTTCATTTTAAGCTCTTCAATCTTGCCAACCACAGGAATTTCATCCATTACTTTCTTGGGTGACTGTGATTTCCAAACTTCAACGGCGGCATACTCTACCATATTCGGAGTTACATCTTTTATTGCATCAAGTCCCTTTTTGATATCTTTCATAGAGCTCAGGTCTTC
>JBHEKV010000112.1:0-9396 GCA_041859235.1 Ignavibacteria bacterium
GTACTTGTTCTGTGAGTAAAGTTCCGGTATTGCCATATTTTAAAATTATTTCTGCTCTGCAAAGGAACGGTTGGATTATAGTCAGACAGAAAGGCAGCCATATAAGATTACAGAAACGGCTTGAGAACGAGATACTGAAAATAACTGTACCTGCTCATAAACCGGTAAAAAGATCTACTTTGTCTCATATTTTGAAACAAGCCCGGTTGAATGTAGATGATTTTTTAAAATTAGTGTAAAATGGAAACAACATTAAATAAACCCGTTATAGATATAACCCCGATTGATCTGGAAGAAGAGATCCTTGCATTAAAGAAAAAAATGAATGCTGTGATCCTTGCGCATTATTACCAGGAATCAGAAATTCAGGATCTGGCTGATCATATTGGTGATTCACTCGAGCTTTCACGCCGCGCGGCATCAACTGAAGCTGATGTAATAGTATTTGCCGGCGTGCATTTTATGGCTGAGACCGCCAAGATACTGAATCCAAATAAAAAAGTATTGCTGCCTGATCTTAACGCCGGCTGCTCGCTTGCCGAAGGCTGCCCGGCGCCGCTTTTCAAAAAATTCCGTGAAGCGCATCCTGAGCATTTGGTGATAAGTTACATAAACTGCTCCGCAGCCGTAAAGGCGCTGAGTGATATTATCTGCACATCATCAAATGCTGTTAAAATAGTTGAACAGATACCTAAAGATCAAAAAATAATTTTCGCGCCGGATAAAAATCTGGGCCGCTATATAATAAAAAAGACCGGACGCGATATGCTGCTTTGGGACGGAAGCTGTATTGTCCACGAAACATTCAGCGATAAAAAGATTATCGGGCTTAAAACTGAATATCCCAATGCGCTGCTTATCGCTCACCCTGAGTGTGAAGAAGCAGTGCTTAACCGCGCCGATTTTGTTGGCTCAACAAGCGCACTGCTGAACTTCACAAAGGAAAACGCCGCAAACGAATTTATTGTTGCCACTGAAGAAGGCATAATCTACCAGATGCAGAAGGCTTCGCCTTCGAAGAAATTCATCCCGGCGCCGCCAAATGCAAACTGCGCATGCAATGAGTGTCCCTACATGAAACTTAACACATTGGAGAAGCTTTACCTGTGCATGAAAGACGGTAAACCCGAAATTACACTCGATGAAGAAATTCGCGTTAGAGCATTAAAGCCGATTCAGAAAATGTTAGAAATGAGCTGATTGTTATTTTATGATACTTACACAGTTTAAACGTAACCCCGATAATTCCACATTTCATATCTCATTTGATGACGGGATGGAATATGATGTATCAGCAAAATTACTGCGCGAGCACTGCCCCTGCGCAGGATGCAGCGGTGAAGAAGTGCTGCTGTATAAGTATACCCCGGTGAATAAAGAGCCGCTGACTGCTGAATCTTTCATGCTTGAAAAAGCTGAAATTGTGGGGAATTATGCCATTCAGCTGAAATGGAAAGATGGCCATGATACGGGTCTGTATAACTGGAATTTTTTGCGGGAGCTTGCTCAGTCAAAAAACTAACCGCATTGGTTAGTTTTAAAATTGCTTATTCAATTGTAAATTTATCCTTTATGCATTATTATTAAGAAAATTGTACTGAATTGTTCTTATTTTAACAGACACAAATGAAAAACAGATCTACTGCGTTAATAGCTTTTATTTTGTTTTTATCTGTAACATTATTTTACTTTTTGTTTGGTAATTTCAGCTCAAAAGAAATTACAATTGACGAAAACGGCAGGCGTTTTCCTGTTGCCGAAAAAAAAGAACCCAACAAACCCTCGGGTGTAATGGAATCAATGCAGCTTATGAGCCAGATACGGGCTTTCCCTGATAATGATATACCGCAGGATAAATTTTTTGCGGGATATGAGCATTCCAAATCAATGACAAGTTTTGATGCAGTGTATGATTCACCGACACAGTGGCAGTCAATAGGACCCAATAACATTGGTGGCAGGAGCCTGTGCATGGCGTTCAGCCCAACTGATACTGCGACATTATATATGGGCTCAGCTTCTGGTGGATTGTGGAAATCAGTTACCGGCGGACTTGGCGCCAATGCATGGACGCTCATTGAAACAGGATATCCATCGCTGGCAGTAAGTTCAATCGCAATTGACTCAGCCAGCCCGCAGACAATGTATATAGGCACAGGTGAAAGTTACGGATATCAGTATTCACTAAACGGACTTGATATACGCGTTACGCGCGGTATGTATGGCATCGGAATTCTGAAAACAACCAATGGCGGCACATCTTGGACGAAGTCACTTGACTGGTCATACAACAACCAGCGGGGTGTATGGAATGTAATACTGAATCCCAAGAACAGGAATACTGTTTACGCAGCGACTACAGAGGGTGTATGGAAATCAATTAACGCAGGCGCAACATGGTTCCAGGTGCTTAACTACCAGATGGCAATGGATATGGAAATAAATCCGGCTGATACAAGTGTGCTTTATGTATCAATTGGTAATTTAACCAACAACGTGCCCAATGCGAATGTTGGAATATATAAATCAACCAATGCGGGTACATCGTGGACTAAATTAACAGGAGGATTGCCGGCATCGTGGACAGGTAAAACCACAATTGAGCTTTACAAAGGCAACCCGGATTTTGTATACGCAAGTATTGCAAATGACCTATCGTACGTTGGTTATTATTCCAGCACCAATGCGGGTACATCGTGGACCCTTAAGGGCACAGGGGTTGGCATAGGAAACCAGGGTTGGTATAACAACGCTCACATGGTTAAGGCAAACGATCCCAATCAAATAGTAGTTGGTACAATTGACCTTGTGAAATCAGTAAACGGGGGAACAAGTTTTACAACAAAATCAAACTGGTCAGCGTGGAATACAGGGGCAACTCCCCCGGGTCAGCCGGAGAGTTCTTCCAGCAATTTTGCGCATGCAGATCATCATTATTTTATTTCAAATCCGCTTGACCCCAATAAGCTTTACTGCATTACCGATGGCGGCCTATACCGCTCGAATGATTTTGGGGAAACATATTATTCCTGCAACGGCGGTTATGTTACATCACAATTTTACGCAAGCTTTGCAAACTCAATGCAGGATTCCATTTTCTGCCTTGGCGGCCTGCAGGATAACCGCTCGGCGTTTTACCAGGGAACAACCGCATGGTACAAGACATTTGTGGGTGATGGGTTCACTTGTGCCATCAATTCACAGAATGATAACATCTGCTACACAGAATATTCCTACGGTGATATTTACCGCTCAAACAACAGGGGAGTAAGCTGGTCAAACATCGGCCCTCCGGGCGCAGGCAATGCCGCAAATTACTGTTTTGCGGCACCGTTCATTTCAACACGCGCAAATCCCAATATTATGTATGTTGGCGGGACGAACCTTTACAAATCAACAACAGGAAGCGGTTCATGGGTAAGCGTGGGAATACTGGGCGCAAAAGCGCTTTCGATGGATGCCTCGGCTACATCAAGCGATACGGTTTACATTGGAACTATCCCGGTAGTTAACAGCCAGGATGCAAAAATTTATAAATTAACCGGCAATACTTTGACCGATGTATCTGGCGGGCAGATACCCAACCGCTACCCGACGGATATTCACGTTAACCCGAATAATTCAATGATAGTATATGCAACCTTTGGAGGGTTTGGCACAGGGCATGTTTACCGCACAACAAACGGCGGCTCAAGCTGGCAGAATATTTCAGGAAACCTGCCGGATATTCCGCACCAGACTGTATGCATTGACCCGTTGTACCAGCAGAATATTTATGTGGGCAATGATCTTGGAGTGTATGTGAGCACAAACGCGGGCGCAAACTGGTTCACGTTTGCGACGGGAATGCCGTATGCGTTAGTATTTGATCTGACAGTTGTTAACACCAGCCGCAATATAAGGGCAACAACGCACGGCAGCGGAATTTATGAACGTGACCTGATAGAAAACCCGATTGGCATTGAACCTGTAAGCAATGAAATACCAAAACAATTTTCGCTATCGCAGAATTATCCAAATCCATTTAACCCAACGACGAAAATAAAATTTTCGATTCCGTTTGTAGGCGCTGACCCCCGGGCAGTCAGTTTGAATATTTACGATATATCCTGCAGGCTGGTGAAAACAATTTTGCAGAAGAATTTAAAACCCGGAAGTTATGAGATCACCTTTGATGCTTCAGGACTGGCGAGTGGTGTGTATTTTTACAGAATAAATGCCGGAGATTTTACGGATACGAAAAAGATGATTCTGTTGAAGTAGTGAAACATTTTATTTTTTTATTCAGGCGATCTGCAATGGTCGCCTTTTTTTGTATATAAAGCTACGCTTTTAAATCTCCCGATTTTTCCGTAAATTTGTAATTCCTACTAAGATAAACCCAAAAAAACACACAAAAACAGCATTTTTAGAATAGAATTTAGAAAAATTAATATATTTAAAGGAGTAATATAGTAGAATGAAGAGAATCGGAATATTATTTGGACAGGAAAATACTTTCCCCCAGGCTTTTATAGATAGAGTGAACCACAAAGCAAGGGAAATGAACCTGGAAATTTCCGCTGAAGCTGTTCAGATCGATAAGGTTATACAGGGTGAACCGTTAAAATATCACGTTATAATAGATAGAATTTCTCAGGATGTACCATTTTACCGCGCATTTTTAAAAAATGCCGCATCCAGCGGAACCGCTGTTATCAATAATCCGTTCTGGTGGAGCGCAGATGAAAAATTCTTCAATAATGCGTTAATGACAAAGATCGGCGTACCTGTTCCGAAAACAGTTATACTCCCTTCAAACCAGCTGCCAACAGATACAACTCAGAACTCTTTCCGTAACCTGGCATTTCCATTAGATTGGGAAGGAATATTCAGCTACATCGGTTTTCCGGCGTACTTTAAACCGCATGCCGGCGGCGGATGGAAGAGCGTTTATAAATGTTCAACTCCCGAAGAGCTATTTAAGAATTACAGTGAAACGGATCAGCTTGTAATGATGCTGCAGGAAGAAATTCAGTTTGAAGAATATTACAGATGTTACTGCATTGACAGACAGGATGTTTGGGTAATGCCTTACGAACCACGGAATCCGCACCACTTAAGATATTTAAAAGATACAACCGTGGCACCTGAAAAAAATAAGATGCTTACAGATGTTGTATTAAAGATCAACCGCGCGCTTGGATATGATTTTAATACTGTTGAACTTGCTTTAAGAGATGGCATTCCATATGCTATCGATTTCTGCAATCCCGCGCCGGATGCTGATGTACATTCAGTTGGCGAAGCTAACTTTGAGTGGATAGTTGAAGCTGCCGCGAATATGGCTATTCGCCGCGCGATGGAGCACAGGGAAGGATTGAATAATTTAACATGGGGTGATTTTGTTTATTCATCTGCTAATAATGAACCTCTTGTAGAAGGCGCATATGACAATTCAGTAAAAAAAAAGCCCAAAAGTAAATTAGGAGTAAAAAAGCCTGCTAAGAAAGCCGCGTTAAAAGAATCCGGTAACGATGGCGAAGTTAAGGCTGAGAAGAAAAGTAAGAAGACTAAGGCTGCATAAAAAATGACCTCACCCCCATCACGCTTTCGGCGTGATGTTCCCCTCTACAAAGGAGAGGGGAGAGGCGACAACTAAGTCTTCAGTTTCCGCAGAGTTCCTTAAAGGAGACTCCGTGTAGAGCGGGTAAGTTTCTCACACATTGCCCCCCTCTCCTTGCAGGAGAGGGGCTGGGGGTGAGGTGATAATGATACAAAAGCGTCAGGTCGTAAGACCTGACGCCACGCGTCTTGTGGTGTCGGGACTTATGTCCCGATACGTATAGATTGAGACTGAATAAAAATTGACCTCACCCCAATCGCGCTTTCGGCGTGATGTTCCCCTCTCCAAAGGAGAGGGGAGAGGTAGAACAGAATATCACTATATATTGCATTATTAATCTTTAATATATAGATTGTAATTCAACATTATAAAAACTATGGATAAGCATATTTTTACACTTGGTATAGAAGAAGAGTTCATGCTGGTTGATCCTGAAACCAGGGGACTTGTTTCACACATGCAGCAAATTGTTGATTCAGGTAAAGTACTGTTAAAAGAGCAGATAAAGCCTGAAATGCACGCTTCGGTTGTGGAAGTAGGTACAAAAATATGCCGTGATATCCATGAAGCGCGTGATGAAGTCACTGGGCTTCGCTCAAATCTTGCCGCGCTTGCAAAAGAAGCGGGATTCAGGATTGCCGCAGCAGGAACTCATCCCTTTACTCACTGGAATGATGTTACTATTACCGATCACCCGCGTTACCATGAAATAGTAAAAGAAATGCAGGAAGCAGCACGCGCGAATCTGATATTCGGTCTGCATGTGCATGTTGGTTTACCCAACCGTGAAGTTGGCATTCAGATAATGAACGCAGTAAGGTATTTTATCCCGCATATTTTTGCTCTATCAACAAACTCGCCTTTCTGGCTTGGCCGCAATACAGGATTTAAATCATACCGTGTAAAAGTTTTTGATAAATTCCCGAGAACAGGCATACCCGATTATTACGATACAGTTACGGAATTTGATAACTACGTTAATCTTTTAATTAAAACAAATTGTATAGATAACGGCAAAAAGATATGGTATGATATCAGGCTTCATCCATACTTTAATACTCTTGAATTCCGCATGTGTGATATACCGATGCGCGTTGATGAAACGATATGCCTTGCGGCTTTGATGCAGGCTGTTGTTGTAAAGCTTTACAAGTTAATGAGGCAGAATTTAGGATTCAGGATATACCGCCGCGCGCTTATCAACGAAAACAAATGGCGCGCTGCAAGATACGGCACCGAAGGTAAGCTGATAGATTTTGGCAAGCAGGAAGAAGTTGATTTCAAAATCCTTGCTATGGAACTTATTTCATTTATCAGCGATGTAGTTGATGACCTTGGCAGCTGGGAGGATGTGAACTACATTCTGCAGATGCTGCAGAATGGCACGGGTGCCGATAGGCAGCTTGCTGTTTGGGACGGCACGCAGGAGGGCCTGAAGAAAGTTGTAGATTTTATCATTGAAGAAACACACCTTGGCTTAAAATAGAACATAAAATAGAAATTTTTAAAAACTTATAATAAATATTTTACTTAATGGACGAGATACACACAGTTATTGATTTTGATAAAGAGCTTTCCAAAGGCGCGTATAATGCAATTGTAGTTTGTTTAAGGCTTAAGCCCGAAGAAAGAATAACCATCATCACCGATAATGAATCCCTTGAAATAGCATCATCACTGGTAGCGGAAATAAAAAAAGTAGGCTCAGAGTACAGCCTTATGGTGATAGAAGATTACGCTTCAAGGCCGTTAAAGAATATGCCGCAGCAGATACTTGATGACCTGGCAAAATCGCAGGTAAGTATTTTCTGCGCGATTGCGCATACAGGCGAGCTTCGCTCAAGAATTGATATGACGGAAGTTGTAGATGCCCACAAAATAAGACACGGGCATATGGTCAATATCAACAAACAGATAATGCTTGAAGGAATGCGCGCAGATTTCCTTAAAGTTGATGAACTTTCGCAGAAGCTTATTGATAAAGCCCGTAAAGCTAAAACCATCACAGTTAAAAACGCAGCAGGAACAAATATGGTAGGCGAGTTTTCACAGTCGCTTAAATGGCTTAAGACAAGCGGAATAATTTCAGTGGAAAAATGGGGTAACCTTCCAGGCGGCGAGATATTTACTTCGCCCTACAATGTTAACGGAGTTTTTGTTGTAGATGGCGTTGTGGGTGACTATCTTTGCCAGAAGTACGGTGACTTAAAAGATACACCGCTTTCGATCTGGATAAAAGATTCACGAATTACAAAAATGGAATGTGTTAACAAAGAACTGCTCGAAGAATTCACCGCATATACAATGACGGATGAGAACAGCAACCGCGTTGGTGAATTTGCCATAGGTACAAACATTGCATGCAAGCACGTAATTGGTCATATTTTGCAGGATGAAAAGCTGCCTACGGTTCATATTGCATTCGGGCACCCGTACTCAGCTCATACCGGGGCAAACTGGCAGTCAACAACACATATTGACTGCGTTAGCGTCGCATGCAGTATCTGGCTTGATGATGAGCAGGTTATGGATAACGGAATTTTCCTGATATAGCTTAACAGCTTGTAACCTAATCTAAAATAAAAATGAAAACAATTCTTAACATCTTTTTTATTCTGCTGGCGGCCGCATTTTGTTTTAACGGATGTTCTGAAAATGATACATCAGTAAATTCAAACAATAATGTTACAAACCAGGTACCAAATAAACCAAAGAACCCTTACCCTGCAGATAGTTCAGAAAATATTGATACGAGCGTTATAATGGTTCTTTCATGGCAATGCAGTGACCCCGATCCGAATGATACACTGAAATATGATGTGTATATCAGCAATGATCTGCCTGTAGGCAATACTCCGATTGTGACTGATCTTCCAAATCCTTCTTTCGGATTGGGAATTGTAGCCGCAAGCACAAATTATTACTGGAAAGTTACTGCCAGAGATAACAAGGGCGGATCTGCTACAAGCAATACCTGGCGGTTTAAAACACAGATAAGACATTAAGATTTTTGTCTTCAATTTAATGTATTAATTAAACAACTTAAACAGTGTATACTGCTCAAAAAAAATGAAACGCTGCATTCTTGGCTTAATTATAAGCTCAGCCCTGTTTATCAGTCTTAACAGCTGCAAAAAAGATGATACTTCTGTAAATAACGGTGATACAAATAATCCGCCAACTGTACCTGTAAACCCGGTTCCCGCTGACAGCACTACCGGAATAGATGACAGCACCGATGTTCACCTAAGCTGGGAAAGTACAGAGCCCGACCTGAATGATACCCTTAAATTTGATGTGTTTGTGGGAACCAGCCTGCCGCTTAGCGAAGTTCCGCTGGCAGCGAACCTGACTTCTCCTTCATACAATATGGGAATGCTGCCGTTTCCGGGAACTACATATTTCTGGCAGATAAAAGCAAAAGATAATCACGGCGCATCATCCACAGGAAACGTGTGGCGATTTACGATCAGAACCAGACCATAAAACAAACCGGATAATTTGGTACCAGAGATAAGAAAAAAATACAACGCGGAATTCACTCAGGAAAAGTATGAAGCTTTTGTTAAAGATCTGAATACTACATACGATTTTCCCATAGAATTCCGCATTGCGGAAACACCAATATTTATCGGCAAGGAATTCAAAAATGAGATACTGAGCGCAGTAGATGTGATAACATCTTACCTCATGAGTCCTGAATACCTGAAGATATCAATGAACGCCATACCCAAAGGAATGGAAGTACCCAATGACCCCGGGTACCCGGCGATGATGGCAATAGATTTTGC
>JBHEKV010000135.1:0-10795 GCA_041859235.1 Ignavibacteria bacterium
GGCTATCATTTACATAAATATCACCTGAATCAGCTTTTACGAGACCCAATATACATTTAAGCATCGTAGTTTTGCCGCTGCCGTTCGGACCCATTACCGCAGCAACAGTACCTTTGCCTAATTTAAGCGATACACCCTTCAACGCTTCATTCTTATCAAACTTCTTCTTTAAATTCTCTATCTTTATCATTTCACTTCACCGCCATCATATTAAAACGCTTTTCAAACGACCTATGAAAAACAGCGTCAAAAAACTTGAGAACGCAAATATAGAAGCAAAAAACTGTTTGAGTCCGGCAAATCGCACCTATGGTGCGCAGCAAGCCGGACGAGTTTTTTTTGCGGCTAATGCGTTCGAAAAGTTTTAGCTGTTTTTCATCAGCCTTGATTTTTTTTTGGTACTTTTTGTATCAAGACAAAAAGTACATAATAATAAATTTAGAATATTGGAATTATTTAACGTAACATCATATATTGAATTATTAACTGACAATTCAATTCATCCTTTCCATCTTCGGCGTCTCATCTATCAGCGACTCCGGCGTAAACACAGGCACAACTCTTTCAGCCATATCAAGCAGGTCAGCCACAAAACTCCTCAGCAAAAAAACCGCCTCGGGAGTCTCTTCAACAATCTTGCTGAATAAACTCACCGGCCTGTATGGCACATCTCCCGTTCCGTTCTTATCGAGATCGTATCCTTTATATTTATCCCAGTAATTACCCATAAACAAATTGCTGTTGCGTGAGCTGTTTGTAGTAACATCAAAAGTGTTTGCATTAAAATTGTTGCCTCTTACAGTATCATCAGTGCAGTTGCCAAGCATTTTCAATGCGTAGCCGTTTTGGCTGAATTCATTACCTGCTATAAGCAGCCGTGTACCGCCTTCAGAATATATACCAACCGTGTTACCTGTAAAATTGTTGTTTTCTATATAACTGTCGGTAATTTCCTTTAGCAGCAGACCGTATGAATTAGCGCCGTTGTTGAACTCAAACCGGTTGTTTGTCATCTTAACATTTTTGGTGTACATAACCGCTACGCCCGCGCCGTTATTGGCAAAGACATTGTTCACGTATTCATCGTTATGCGAGAACATAAAATGCAGACCGTATCTTACATTATTAAAGCTTGAATTATTTTCAGCGCGGCTGAATGTCGCGAATTCAAAATAAATACCGTCACGATGTCCGGTTATTGTATTATTCTTAACCAGAATATAACTGCATTTCCACAAGTGGATCCCGTTACCAGAAGAGCTCTCTGTTACCGCATTGCTTGTTGCTTCGTTGTACATTACGCTGCAGGAATCGCTTCCTGCAAGATAAATACCGAAGTAATTATTGATGAGTTTATTGGATAGTATGTTGCAGTGTTTTGAATCCTCTACTCTTATTGCCGCGTAATCACGCATTCCGCTGAAACCGGAATTATTAACATAAAATCCTTTCACTGTAACGCTGTCACTGCGTATAATGATAATTTCGCCTTTCGAAAATCCGTCAATTGTAGGGTATCCTTCGCCGATAAGCTCAATTGGTTTATCGATCAGTATTTCTGTTTCCTTATACAAACCTTCTTTCACAATAACTCTATCACCCTTAACGGATATCTGCACCGCGCTTTTAATGCTTTCGCCCGGCTTAACAATAATATCTTTGGCTATACTATTCAGTGCGGTTATTGCAAGGATTATCAGTATGTATTTTATCTTATTCAATTTATTTTAAATTTTAAATCTCAACACACTCAAAGCACTCTATACACTCTACACACTATATACACTCTATACACTCAATACACTCAACGCACTCAATACACTCTATGCACTCTACTTACCTACCTTAAACTTCACCAGCAAATCTTCCCATGACTTCAATTCTCCGCCATACTGCTTATGGTTTGTTTCGGCGTCCTCTTTCTTCCCGTAGGCTGAAAGGTTCGCACCCATGGGACTTGGCAGCTTTTCGCTTATCAAATACGAAGCTGTAACGCCATCTATTAATTTTTTGGGGTTCGATGCATCTACTACATAAAATCCTGCCGCGTCATTATAATTTACATTTCCTAAACTCAAAGCGTTAAACATACATTCAGCCGCATCGTACTTGAATATCTTTCCTTTTTTAGTTACTATTTCCGCACCAAATCTGTGCTCTGAAATATTCATTCTGCATAAGGAGCACTGGTCAACACCAAAGTTTATTTCTTCGGGGTCGGTGCTGCAGGCTGAATTTGTAAATCCCATAACAGCAAGCAGCAGAACAAAAATAACTTTATGCCATTTTGAGTTCACTTACATTCTCCTTTGCTGTTTTCACTTCTTTGTTTCCCCCTGCCGGTGTTTTGTCAAACGCCGCCTTAACGGATATTTTTTTGTTGAATTTCAGCTCGTAAAAATAAACAAGCACCGTCAGAATTCCCGCGCCTATCACTATCCATCCGCCTGTATCAGGGTATGAGTGCGCTACAAAGTTCAGCAGCTGCTTGCTGCCAATTAAAGGAGGCTGGTAGCTCATACCGGGCACAACAATTGCCGCAGTGGGGTCAAGGTCGTGACCGTAGTCATACTCCCACATATAAAAATCCACGCCGCCCGCTATTCCTGCTGCTAAAAATATAATTACAAAAAAACCGAGTATTTTTTTCTTTCCCGCAATTCCCGTTACCACACCCATTGCGATCAAAAACGCAAGGATGTAAGGCATAATGGAAAGCTCTTTAATTGAATCAGGCTCGATCTTTTTCATACCAATGTAATGATTCAATCCGTTAATAGTGTTAAGGTCGCCTGTAATTTTATTTATCCATATCTGCATTCCCAATCCTTCGGGGTACTGCGGCGCTTCAAGATCTATCATCCATATCGGGGTAAAGAATGCCGCGATCATTGCAAGCGATGAAGCAACTATCAATATTTTGGTTATCTTTTTCATTTTTCTCTCCAGTATCACCGCATTTCCGGTTTCAAAACGGTTTTCGCGGGGTTTCCGGATCTATTAAGAACATCTTTTGATGTAATTCTAAAACCTTTTTTTAGTCCCCTTCCCCTCCGGCGTCTTCAGCTATACCGCATATCGGCATAACCGCTCACCGGAGGGGTGAGGCCATTACTTTATATTTTATTTCTTTACACCCAGCGAGAATTTAATTTCTCCGCTGGAGTTTGCAGGCTGAACTCTAATATATCCCTGCATTTCCTGGTGAAGCGCGCTGCAGAAATCAGTACAGTAGAACGGATACACAGTCGCAACCTTTGGTTCCCACGTTATTGTCTGGGTTTCGCCGGGCATAATAAGCATTTCTGCTGTATTGTTACCTTTAACCGCGAAGCCATGCGGTATATCCCAGTCCTGCTCCATATTGGTTACATGGAAGAATACCTTATCGCCCACTTTTACGCCTTCAATGTTATCCGGAGTAAAGTGTGATCTTACCATTCCAACATATACATGCACTTCATTTCCGCGTCTTTCAACTCTTGCATCGTTAACTGATTTTATCGCATCGGGATGTTTGTTCTCATCAAGCTTGAATATCTTAACCGAGTTCTTCATTATCAGGTCAGAGGGGCAGCCCTGTGCATAATGCGGCTCGCCGATTGTCGGGAAGTCTAAAAGAAGCTTCATCTTCTCGCCTGATATATCATATAACTGCGCTGATTGAGTAAGCTCAGGTCCGGTCGGCAGGAAGCGGTCTTTGGTTATTTTGTTCATTACAACAAGATATTTTCCGTACGGTTTTTTGCTGTCGCCGCCGGGGATCATAATATGTCCAACTGAATAGAACGATGCGGCTCTATCTACAACTTCAAGTGTTTTAACATTCCATTTTACAACTTCACTGCTTACAAACATTGATGTATATGCAAAACCTTTATCATCAAATTCTGTGTGAAGCGGTCCAAGACCCGGTTTCTGCACTTCACCATGAAGCGCAGCTTCGTACTTTATCACGGGAATTCCGGCTACATCACCATCAAACTGCTTGGTTTCTATTGCTTTGAGCATCTTTGAAAATGAAAATACCGGAACTACTGTTGCAAGCTTTCCGCCGCCTACAATATACTCGCCGCTCGGGTCAACATCCGCGCCGTGTGGTGATTTGGGGCACGGAATATAATAAATCATATCCGGGCAGTCTTTCGGATCAAGCATCTTAACTGTTTTCAACACTTCGCTTGATGCTGAGTGTTTGCTTTCATCATAAACATTATGATAATATTCCGAAGCAACATCTTTTGCTTTTCCTTCTTTCAAATACTGCTCAGCTTTTTTCCAGTTAACAGCCATGATAAAATCTTTATCCTTCTGGCTTGCGTTAACTTCAAGCAGTGTGAATGCTTCTTCTGTGTTATAGCATGAAAAGAAGAACCAGTCATGTGATGGACCCTTGCCTGCGTGGCTTAAGTCATAATCAAACGGAGGGGTCATTATCTGGAATTCAACATTCATGTTACCGCTTTCAGGGTTAACTTTTACAAAACTTACTGTTCCGTTGAATTTTTCCCTGTATGAATCAATTGGTACATCAAGTTCTTTCATCGGAATACTGAAACGCGTTCCGCAAACAACATACTCGGAATTCTCTGTGGTAAATGGCGATGAGTGGTTTCCTGCGCTGTTCGGTATTTCGAGTATTTCGGCAGTGCGGAATGTTTTCAGGTCAATTCTTGCAAGCCTGGGTGTGTTATTCCCGTTTAAGAATATCCATTTTCCGTTTGGTACGCCGTCTGTCATGCTTAATTCTGAGTGATGTGAATCATCCCATGGAATGAAGCCATGCGAGGTCATAAGCATTGGCTTGGTTTCTTCGGTGTAACCCCAGCCTTTTTCGGGGTCAACCGAAAACACGGGGATAACCCTGAAAAGTCTGCCTGAAGGCAGGCCGTAAACGGCCAGCTGCCCGCTGAAACCGCCTGA
Source organism: Ignavibacteria bacterium (assembly GCA_041859235.1). Lineage (GTDB taxonomy): Bacteria > Bacteroidota > Ignavibacteria > Tepidaquicellales > OLB5 > OLB5. The sequence goes on from JBHEKV010000135.1 coordinate 4,924, forward strand.
TATGAATGAATAAAATTCATCATACTGGCCCGGCGGTACATATACTTTATTTGCCGCATCTTCGCTCATGTTGAGGGTTGTTGAGCCGTCTTTCTTTCCGCAGCCTGCAAGCAATATTACGGAAAATGTTATAGCTAAGATGAGCCCTGCTGTGATAGGAGGTAATATGGATGATGATGCAATCTGAGACATCATTTGCTTCGCGAAATTCTTTACATGGAATTTCATTTTGGTTTTCTCCTTTAACTGTATCTTATTTATTAAATGATACATAATATTCTTATTTTTCTGTCTTATTCTTTTGGTGTAACTTTTCCTTCATCAACTGCACGCATGTATTCAAGCAGTGCCCTTGCGTCATCCTGTGTTACATCCTGGAATGTCATCTGTACAAGGTACTGGGCAAAAAGCTCTTTTGAAACTTTATCTTTCTGTGTCATCTCAAGCGGATTCAATATCTGGTTCATTATCCATTCCGGTCTTCTGCGTTTTGTCACATCTTTAAGCGGCGGACCCACCAGCCTTGAGCCGAATTTATGGCATGCTACGCATTTTGTAGTGAAGATCTGCTCTCCCTTTGCATAAAGATTCGCGTCAACCGGGGCAAGCTTCATTTCTTCTTTAACCGGGCCCACGCCGAACTCTTCGTTTTTGCCGCATCCGCTCATAACAAATACCGCTATTGTAAGGGTTAATATCATTGCTGATATGCTTTTTATCTTTAAATTTATTTCTTTCATTTTTATTGAACCTTCCTTGATATTATTTTAATATTATAATGTTGTATAAATTTTGTTCAGTTTTTCTTCCATTGCTTTGGCTTTCGGGAAAAGTACATTGTTTTCGAGGTGAATGTGCATGTGCAGGTCCTCTTCAAATTCCTTAAGCTCACCGTAAAGCACCCGGAAAGTTGCGCAGGCATCCTGCGGCGGAACGTAACCGTCAGACAATGCATTCATTTTTCTAAGCAGCAGCCCGGCGTTATCATGCTCTGATTCCATTACCTTTATCGGGTTATTAACGGTACCAAAAGGAGCAGCGGACATCTCTATGGAATTCTTCATTGCGAAGCTTAATTTCTTTATGTAAGGAAACAGCATCCGTTCTTCTTTTGCCATATGCTCCAGAAGCTCATTTTTCAGTTCGGTAAAGATCGAATCGATACTGCAAACCTCGGGATGTTTTACTCCGTGCGCGTTTACAACTTTCTGCAAATGGTGCTCAATGGTTGAAACAGCGTTGTTAACGTAAGCGTGGTGGTTGTTGATTATATAATCGGTTAAAAAATCAGCTTCCCATTTATCAAAATGGGTGGATGACGGATTATTGGCATTTAGTTTTTTCAGCTCAGCTAAAAGACTCTCGGTATCAACACCTTTTGTTCTGCAGGCATCCTCTATGGTCCTTTTACCGCCGCAGCAGAAATCAAGACCGTGGTTTTCAAATACTTTTGCCGCATGAAAATTTTCGGCAACCACTTCACCAATTTTTGTTTCTTTTTGTATCAGCATTTCTATACTCCTTTAAATTATACAGGTTTTCTTTTCTGATACAAATTTACCTAACACATGTCAGTATCCCTTTGACTTAAGTCAATAGGATAAATAAATGCATAAATACTGTATTATTATGAGTTTAAATTATAGTAAATATAAGAGAACTGAATGTTTAACCCCGCCTTTTAGGGCGGGGTATAAGAAAAGCAAAAAGTGGACTTTCCGGACTTAATGAGCAGTGCGCCACTCCTTAAAACCACGAAGTAATGGAAGGAAAAAAGCATTCCTCCTTAATTCTCTTGAAAAATCATTTTGAATCATAAGACTTCAAAAGTCTTATTTTACTAAGAATTATCTTAAACCTTAATTTAATTGAACTGGGAAAGTTAGAAAAGACTTTTGAAGTCTGATTATTTATAAATCTATAAGGTCTTTCTGTATTATTGATTAGCCCCGCCCTTCAGGGCGGGGAAAAAGAATAACAAAAGAGGGGACTTTAGTCCCCATTAATTCTCTGCAAAAATCATTTTGAACCCAGGTCCAATTCACTCACACCACAAAATCCTTTAACCTATCCATATCACATATTTTTATCACCTTACCGTCAACGGTTATCATATCCTCATCCTGCAGCTTTTTCAGGGTACGGGAAAGTGTCTCGGGAATTGTACCCAAATACGCCGCAAGATCATTCTTGCTAATATTCAGCGAAATGGAATCGTTATCCTTTGCTTTTCCCTGCTCGGTAAGTATGTATCCAGCTACGCGGCGCGTTACATCCTTTAGCGTCAGTTCTTCTATGTGGTGATTCATATGTCTCAGCCGTTTAGCAAAGCCAGATACCATCTTGATGCATATCTTGGTATCCTTTTCAAGCAGTTCCCTGAACTGCCTTGCGGGAATAAGTATTACCCGCGTATCATCTTCAAGCGCCATTGCATTTGCGGGATATCGGAAGCTTTCTTCAAAAACTTCGTTAAAATTTTCAAACAACGGTACTTCAGCAAATGTATTGAACGGAGATATAAGATGAAGTATGTGTTCCTTCCCGTCTTTGGAAATTTTATATATCTTTACAAGTCCGGTGACTGTGATATAAAATCCAAGGTAGGGTTCCGTATCAAAAAAGATGATATCACCTTTATTAAAATTTTTTTGTTTCACTATTTTAGAAAGTGTTTCAAGTTCAGTTTCATCAAGCCCTGAAAATATGTAAACTTTCTTTAAATTATCACTTAACATTTATTAGCGGTTACTTTGCTTATAAGCCTTTCTGTGTATCGCAGTTACAAATTTACACAAATATATCTTTCTAAAAAAATATAACGTTTTATAGTAGTATATTACAGCTAATGATAGGATTTAGATAAATATTGCATAATTCATAATTTATGTAGAAATTTCAGTTATTAGAATGGAAGAACTGAAGAAAAATATTACCAAAACACTGCTTTATTATGATATTTTCTCTTATCCGCTCAAAACGGATGAGATATTTTCATTTCTTCCGCGCAACTCAATTGCCAAACAGGATGTGGAAAACTTCCTGAAGGAGACCGCCGCAAAGGAAACTGCTCCTTTTGCTGAAAAAGACGGGTACTACTATATTAAACCCGCAGAAGAAAATGTTTCCAGGCGCATTGAAAAAGAAAATTATTCGCTAAGAATGTGGAAACGCGCTGCGCTGGTAACTCATTTGATAAAACGTTTTCCGTTCGTTAGAGCTGTGTTTGTCACGGGCAGCCTTTCAAAAAATTCCAGTGATCCCTCAAGTGATCTTGACTTCATGCTGATAACGGCAAAAAACCGGTTATGGATATCGAGAAGCATGTTAATGCTTTTTAAAAAAATATTTTTCCTGAACAGCTATAAGTTCTTCTGCATCAATTATTTCATTACAGAAGATAATCTTGTTATAACAGAACGTAACATTTTTACAGCCACAGAAATTGCGACCATAAAGGCTACACATAATACCGGGCTGCTTAATGAATTCATAAAGCAGAATAACTGGGTGATAGAATACTTCCCGAATTACGTATTATGCGACCCGATGCTTCATTCAAGCGGCTGCAAAGTAAATAACCGCAGAAGTAAAATTCAGAGATTAATTGAATTTTTCATTCCGGCAAAAATTGCGGCAGCTGCAGATAAAAAGCTTATGTGCATGACACGAAAACACTGGAAAAAAAAGTACCCGCAGCTTCCCGCAAACGAACGAAACCATATGTTCAAATCTACCGAGAATGTTTCCAAAACACATCCCGGCAATATGCAGAAAAAGATTTTAGGCATGTACAGCCAAAAACTGCGGGAACATAATCTGGAAGCCGGGAGTTAAGTATAGTACCATTCCGCTGTTCAACAATAGAACATATTAACCGTTTAACCAATTAAGTGATCAACCAATTGTCCGATATTCTCTTTGCAAATACGTACTTTTTAAAACACGACCTGAAGGAATTCCGCAACATGAATCTGTATGCGCCTTTGGGCACGCTGTATGCTGCCGCATACGTGATGCAGAAAGGATACTCAGCAGCTTTGTTTGATACAATGCTTGCCGATTCCGAAGAAGACCTGAAGGCATCTCTTGAAAAACACAAACCAAAATACATGGTGATTTACGATGATACTTTCAACTATCTCACCAAAATGTGCTTAACCAGGATGCGCGAAGCGGCTTTCCGCATGAGCGAGATCGCGAAGGAATTCGGCTGTACTGTGATTGTTTCGGGGTCTGATAGCGTTGACCACCTTGAAAAATATTTCCACCATAAAGTAGATTATGCCATTTGCGGCGAAGGCGAGCAGACTCTTGGTGAATTACTTGATCATTTGTCTGCGAGGAGCGCAGCGACGAAGCAGTCTTATGAGGACACACCCTTTGCGAGCAGCGAAGCTGCGCGTCTGGTTCCCTCTGGGTCATCTCAAGCGGAAGCCCCCTTTGCGAGGAACGAAGTGACGAAGCAATCTTATAAACAAAGCCAACCGCACAACATCAACGGACTCGCATTCATCGAAAACGGAAAAATAACACGCACGGCCCCAAGGAAAGTATTAAAAGAGCTCGACACTCTGCCTTACCCCGCATGGGAGCTTGTTGACCTTGCAAAATACCGTGAGCTTTGGCTGAAACATCATGGGTATTTTTCTATGAATCTCGTCACAACGCGCGGCTGCCCGTTCCACTGTAACTGGTGCGCCAAGCCCGTTTACGGGCAGGTGTATAATTCACACTCGCCCCAATACATTGCCGGTCAGATCAAGCTGCTAAAAGAGAAGTATTCAGCCGATCATATATGGTTCTGTGATGATATATTCGGGCTAAAGCCCGGCTGGGTCAAAGGTTTTGATGAAACCGTAAATAAAGATAACATTAAGCTTCCGTTCAAATGTCTTTCACGGGCTGATCTGTTGCTAAAGGAAGATAACATTTCGCATTTGTCTAATGCGGGGTGTGAATCAATATGGATAGGCGCTGAATCCGGTTCGCAGAAAATACTTGATGCCATGGATAAAGGCACAACAATTGAAGAAATCTATGAAGCAACACGCCTGCTGAAAAAGCACGGCATCAAAACCTGTTTCTTCCTGCAGTTCGGCTACACAGGTGAAACAATGACGGAAATCAACCAGACCATTAAAATGGTAAATGACCTTATGCCTGATGATATCGGAATTTCTGTATCATACCCTCTGCCGGGCACCAAATTTTATGAGCGCGTTTCATCGCAAATGAAGAAGAAGCATAACTGGGAGCTCTCGGATGATTTTGAGATGATGTTCGACGGTACTTACTCAACTGAATTCTACCGCGTACTCCATAAGCGCGTCCACAAGGAATACCGCACCCGCCAACTTCTTCACGAACCCTTAAAACGCTTCACCTCTCTGTGGAAGCTGCCCGTATATGCTGCTGGGTGGGTGGCAAGCTCGAGGAAGTTAAAATCATTAAACTAAAATTCTGCACCAACTTTACATTTTTGTACTGGCTCCCATCCTATTTGCAGGAAGGAAAAAAACAATTACCGGCAGGTAATTGTTCTGGGGTGGTCACTTTGCTTTTGCTGTTTTAAACCCCGTATGAATATAAAACAACGATCAAATAAAATTATTATGATATTTTACAGCTCCCCTCCTATCTTAGGAGGGGAATGAAACGGCAAAGCCGTTTCAGGGGTGGTTACTTTGCTTCGTAAAAATAACAGCAAATATTGAAGAGAATACCCCCTCTTTATCTCCCCCTGTTAGGCCGAAGGACTGCCTAAGGCATGTGGGAGAAGAGAACGCGACGCAGTCGTGTTCGAAGTAGGGGTAAAAGCAACAGCAGCGTAATCTGTCAAAAATGCACAAAGCTACTACCCAATACCCCT
>JBHEKV010000238.1:0-10142 GCA_041859235.1 Ignavibacteria bacterium
TCTCTACGCGTCAGGTCGTAAGACCTGCCGCCTCATATTTTAATTCATTCGATGACTTGAAGTCACCGGATGAGTGTATTGTAATCTACCCCGCCCCAATAGCATCATTCAAAAAATCATTGAAGGGCTTCGCGGTCTTAAATATCTTCGCGATATAGTCGCCGTAATTTTTTGCCAGAGCCTTTTCTTCCTTCACGGTATGATCACATATAAAGCTCTTCAGTTTCAGGTATTCAGCCATAGGATGCTCTTTATCAAATCCTTTTGGCACTGTTTTTAGAGTGTCGCCGTTCCATAGCTTCCCGAAATTCTTTTTGAACTCTTTACCTTCAACAATGCTCTTAAATTTAGCTGACTTTGCCGCGATACTGTTCCTTACTGCAAGCAGTTTATCCGGTGCCGGCATATAAAGTCCGCTGCCTAAAAAATATTCATCTGGGCTTATATGAATATAATATCCCGCTATCGAGAGCTTCCTGCCGCCTTTGTTAATTGCAGCGCCAAAGTTTGTTTTGTAGGGAGTCTTATCCTTAGAAAATCTCACATCCTTATATATCCTGAACATACAATCCTTAGGCTCCAGCCCGGATACTGTTTCGTCAAACTCCGCGATTTTCTGAATAAGCTCAAACACGAACACTTCAAAATCATACCGCGCGTCTTCGTATAATTTTTTGTTGGCATTAAACCAGTCTCGGTTATTGTTTTTCTTCAGCTTCTTTAAAAAATCAATTGTACTCTTATGTAACATAATTTGATAATTTTAAAATTTTCCCCAAAAAACATCTGTCAAGCTTTTCTTCAATCAAGGTAATCCTTCAATCAAGCAAATCATGGTTCAGGCTTTACTCAAAAATTTCGCCACTCCGTTTTTGCAATCGGGTGTCATTCTCGTTACAGCATTCAGGTCACAAGCGTATTCAAGCGCTTTCTCAAAATCCATTCCGCTAATGTTCGTGAACATTTCTTTGGTCAGCTTTAATGATGTCCCGGAATTCTTCATAAGTGCCTGGCATACTTCGTTCACCTTCGCATCAAGCTCTGTTGAATGCACATAATGATTGATAAATCCCATCCTGTAAGCATCATCAGCGTTTATCATTCTGGCCGTGAGCAAAAGATCTTTTGCATGTGACTCCGTTACGCGCTTAAGCAGAAACAGCATCACAATTGCGGGGATAAAGCCTATCTTAACTTCAGTGTAGCCGAACTTTGCCGATTCATCTGCAATAATTATATCACAAGCCGAGGCTATCCCGCAGCCGCCTGCAAGGCAGTAGCCCTGCACTTTTGCAATTACGGGTTTTGAACAGTTATAAACATTCAGCAGCATATTTTTAAATTTGCGGGAGTCTTCTTTGTTTTGAAGAATATCATACTCCGAAATTTTCTGCAGGTAGTCAAGGTACAACCCCGAGCAAAAATTCCCAGCCGCACCTGATATTACCACAACCTTAACTTCTTCGTTCACAGAAAAATCCCTGAGCATATCGCCAAGGTCGTGGATAAGCTCTTCATCAAGTGAGTTCATTTTCTCAGGGCGGTTAAGTACAATTTCAGCAATGCCGCCTTCAACTTTATACAGTATATTTTTTAGTCCCATAATATTTTTTTATTTATTCAAATATCAGCGCTGCCGCGCCAAGTACACCTGCGTTATTATTAATTGTTGAGCGCAGTACACGGAATTTCTTCCTTATCGTTTTTAAACTTCTCTGTTTGATGGTTTTATTTACCTCACCAATAAAGCTCTTGTATGCGTTTGATATTCCCCCGCCTAAAATTGCCGTGCGGACGTCCATCAGGTTAAAATAATTTGTAATTGCCACTCCAAGGTAGAATCCGTACAAATTTAACAGTTTTTTTGCAGTCTTGTTACCCTTTAAAGCAAGTCCGCTGATATCAGCAAAATCAACATTTTTGCCAAGTTTCTTAATTTCTTTTTTGTTCTGTTCAAGAAAATAATTCCTGCCAAGGTGCGCTTCCAATGAGCCCTGATTGCCGCCAAGACACATTGGACCGTTGTAATTAATTGTCATCATTCCGAACTCACCCGCGCCGTTTTGCTCACCCCTGTATAGTTTTCCCTCAATTACCATTGCCCCGCCAATACCCGTGCCAAGCGTTAGGAAGATAAAATTCTTGTACTTCGCGCCCTGTCCGAACTTCAGCTCCGCAAGGCCCGCGCAGTTGGCATCATTATCGGCTATCGCTTCTGTGTTATACTTCCGGGAAAAATGCTTCGCAAGATTCACTTCTTTCCATCCTTTAAAGTTAGGGGGATATTTCATTACTCCGTTTGTAACAATACCCGGCGCGCCGATCCCGATGCCAACAATTTCTTTTTTGAAATCCTTTTTCAGGTAATCGATACACTTTTCAATCTGACTCAATACCTTCTTTGGTGAAATCTCCGAAAATGTTTCGGTCTTGTAATGTTTGATGATCTTTCCTTTGGAATCAACAATGGCTGATTTTATAAACGTCCCGCCTAGATCGATACCAATAGCGTATTCAAGTTTCTTTTTTTTCGTTTCCAGGGTAATCATATTATGATCTCAATTTAAAATGTTCATCTTTTTTTATTTTTCCACCAGTTTTTAAGGCGTTCAAGTATTTTCGCTTCTTCGCCTATTCCGGATGGCTTATAATAGACTTTGTCTTTCAATTCCTCCGGCAGGTATTGCTGCCCGGTAAAATGCCCTTCATAATCATGGGAATATTTATATTCCTTACCATAATCAAGGCTCTTCATCAGTTTTGTGGGAGCGTTACGCAGATGCAATGGAACGCCAAGCTCACCGGTCAATTCAACATCAGCCTTTGCTGCACTGATTGCCATATAAGATGCATTGCTCTTTGGCGCGCTGGCAAGATATGTTGCCGCCTGCGCAAGCACAAGCTGAGCTTCGGGCATGCCAATATAATCAATAGCCGTAAATGCTGATGTTGCCATAGTCAGGCCGTAGGGATCAGCATTGCCGATATCTTCCGAGGCAAGTACAACCATCCTGCGCGCTATAAACTTGGGCTCTTCACCGCCTTTAAGCATTCTTGCCAGCCAGTAAACAGCAGCATCAGGATCGCTGCCCCTTATACTTTTTATAAATGCCGATATGATATTGTAATGCTCTTCAGCGTCTTTATCATACCTTATATAATTTTTCTGGTAAGCTTCCTTTAGTACATCATTGGTAATGTTTATGATCCCGTTTGCATCAGGGGGAGTTGATCTGACGGCGAGATCAAGTCCGTTTAAAAGCCTTCTTGCATCACCGCCAGAAAACTTGAGCAGCAGTTTTTTATTCTGTATATCTATTTTAAGGTCCTTAAGCTCCGCATCTTTTGTAAGCGCATTATCAGCCAGAAGCATGAGCTCATCTTCTGAAAGGTCTTCAAGTACATACACCCTGCATCTTGAAAGCAACGGTGAGATCACTTCAAAAGAAGGATTTTCCGTTGTCGCACCGATGAGCGTGATCACTCCGCTTTCAACTGAATGAAGCAGTGAATCCTGCTGCGCTTTATTGAAGCGGTGAATTTCGTCTATAAATAAAATAGTCTTGCGTGAAAGATGTTTTTGGTTAATCTCTGCCTTTTCAATCGCTGCGCGAACGTCTTTTACTCCCGAGGACACTGCTGAGAGCTGAATAAATTCAGCGTTAACACTGTTAGCAATTATGAGCGCAAGCGTGGTTTTTCCAACGCCCGGGGGACCCCAGAATACCATAGAGAATACATTATTGTTCTCTATCATTTTCCTTATGGGCTTGCCTTCACCAATGAGATGCTTTTGCCCTGCAAAATCATCAAGCGTTTTGGGGCGCATACGCTCCGCCAGCGGCTGAAATTTCACCTGTGACTTTACGTTCTGCTTAGCAGTATTTTCGTTACCGAAGAGATCCAAATTTGTGTGATTTATATGGCAATTTTACTTATAATAGTATAAACAAAAAAGGCAGGTCGCAGACCTGCCTTAAATTTATTTTATGTACTATTTAAAAATTCTCTATATATAACTTAGTCAATTTGTAAGTTTCCTCCAAAGCTTTTTCGTGGGTGCGCTCAACACCATGTGATGCTGATACACCCGGACCGATAAGTCCCACACGCACATCGTACCCTGCGGCAAGAGCCGCTGAGCCATCTGAGCCGTAATAAGGATAAATATCCGTTACAAAATCAATTTTGTGTTTTATTGCAAGCTCGCGCAGCTTATTGGTTACCGTAAAGTCATACGGACCGCTTGAATCCTTAACGCATATCGAAAGCTTATCTTCCTTGCCTGCGCAGCCTTCGCCAATAACGGCCATATCAAGCACCAATAATTCCTTTGCGGATTCCGGTATACCCACGCATGAACCATGACCTACTTCTTCGTAGTTGGAAAAATAAAATCCAACATTCGGTTTACTGCCCGATGCCGCGTATTCTTTGATAAGCTCTATCATAACCGCGGCACATGCCTTATCATCCAGGAAGCGGCTCTTCACAAATCCGCTTTTGGTGTATTCAAACCGTGTATCGTAGAAAACAAAATCACCAACACTTATGCCAAGCTTTATCACATCTTCGGCTGATCTTACCAGCTCATCAAGCCTTATTGACATGTTTTCCGTGCTCCGCTTGGTCTCCCCTAGCTTTTTATTCACATGGCTTGCGGGATTGTTAAGCAGGAAAGTTCCGCGGAATAATTCACCTTTAAAATTACGGACTGTAACATACTCGCCTTCAAATGAATTGAGCTCAAGTCCCCCTAAGCGCGTTATTTCAATAGTACCGTCATCCTTAATTTCCTTAACCATCGCACCAAGCGTATCAATATGACCTGTAACAATAAGCTCAGGGGCCGTTACAAAGCTCACAAGCAATGAACCTTTATTGGTTTTTGTAAGTATCACATCAAGACCTGAAAATAATTTTTCAAGGTGATCAGTTACTTCAACTGTATAGCCTGTTGGTGAATTTATCGCAAGAATTTCTTTTAAAGTCGTAACAATGTTATTCATATTTTATTCTGTATAGAAGTATTTTTTCAAATCCTCTAAAGGAATAAATTTTGACGCCTGTTTTATTATCCCTCTTAGAGTTCCTGTATCAATCTGTTTATGATTTGGTACTATCAGGGTCTGCTTTCCATCATTATGGAGTCTTCTGATCTTTATATGGCTTCCTTTTTGTGAAACACTTTCGAAACCAAATTTCATGAAGATATTCAGCACTTCAAAACCGGAAAGTATTTTAAGCTTAGGCATAAACAGGCTCAAGTTCAAAAGTGACAATCAATCCCGGATTCTTATCAAAACCAAATTCAGATGGATCCTCGCCTTCAAGGAACAATTCGACCGCTTCCTTAAGATTTTCTGCTACTTCGTCAAGTGTCGCGCCTTGTGTAATAACAGGAATATCCAAAGCTTCAGCTATATATCCGCTTTGTTCACCATTCTTTATGACAGCTTTTATTGTCTTTTGTAGTTTCATACTTGTTTTTGTTATTTTGTACTATCCGTTACTACCTTATATATTTCTTCGCCATCTTTTACCATGTTATACTTTTCCCTGGCTACTTTTTCTATCTTTTTATCAGAGGTGCGGAGCTCTTCAATTTCTTTTTGCAGCATCAATGATTTATCCTGCTCAGTTTTAAGCTTTTCCTTAAGCTGGCGGTTCTCCATTTCAAGCTCCACCCGCTGCAATATCCCCTTTTTCCCGAAAACAGCGTATGAGAGTATCGCAAGCAGAATCAGCAGGTAAACAAAAAATTTCCGCCTGTGATATATATACCTGATAATATTTTTGCCGAAGCTGTCTTCTTTCATAAAGGTAAAAATAGCAATTTATTTATTCAAACTTAACTCAATAATTTTGTTTAAAAGCGCGGTAAAATTCATACCTGCCGCTCCGGCGGCCTTGGGTACAAGGCTAAGCTCTGTCATACCGGGCAGTGTGTTTACTTCAAGACAGTATGCTTCACCTTTGCTGTTAAGCCTGAAATCAACCCGTGAATAAACCGAGCACCCAAGGGCATTATGCGCAACAATTGCTTTATCCTGGATATGTTTTGCTAGCTTTTCAGGCAGATCAGCCGGGCAGAAATAATCTGTGAATCCTTTTGTATATTTATGCACATAATCATAAAACCCGTCCTTGGGTTTTATTTCAACCACCGGAAACGCTTCCCCGCCGATTACGGCAACGGTAAGCTCACGGCCATCAATGTATTCTTCAGCCATAACGTTTTCTGAATACGCAAATGCATCATCAAGAGCTTTGCCCAGCTGAACATCTTCAACATCAGGCTGCACTATTGAAAGTCCAACTGTTGAACCCTCATCATTCGGTTTTATTACTGCCGGGTAACCTACATTCAGCTTTATATTCTCATCAACCTGTAATTCACTTTGCTGCCCTTTTTTCAGCATGAACCATTTAGGAGTAGATATATCATAATGGTTGAACATAATTTTGGAAATGTTCTTATCCATTGCCATTGCGCTTGAAGTTACTCCCGTGCCTGTATATTTCACTCCGCGCAGGTCAAGCAGTGATTGTATCCTGCCATCTTCGCCAAACTTTCCGTGCAGCGCAAGGAAAACAATGTCTGTGTTATCAAAAAGCTCTGAGTTTATGCACTCAATAACTTTGCGGTTGCTATACAAATTCAGTTCTTCCGCTGTGGGGAATTCTTTCCCTATAGCGGGTCTATCCATAAAAATTTTATCTTCATCTGGCTGCGCTGTACCGTAAATGGGATCAATAACTCTCACATTATTACCCGCCTCACGCAAAGCTTTTGCAACCGACTTGCCGGAGGCAAGCGCTACATTTCTTTCAGCGGATGTACCGCCGGTAAGTACTATTATATTCAATCAAGTATTAAATTAAAATTTTGCAGATAATTACTTTAGTGGTTATTACTTTTGCGGTTATTTACTTTTATAAACTGTGTCTTTAAGTGCATCAAGTTTTTTCAGTTGTGCGGCGGGAATCGCTTTCGCTCCCCCAAGAACCTTTGCGTTAAAACATACCTGCGCATACTGCTCAAGCTTTTGAGTGATATAATACGCTTCCTCCAGTGTCTTGCCAAAAGCTACAAGACCGTGACTGCCGAGTATGACAGCGTTATGCTTCATAACAAAAGGCTCAATTGATGCCGGTACTTCATCGGTTGAGGGAGTCGCATACGGCGCCAAAGGAATACTGCCGAACTGCAGATAAATTTCAGGAAGAATATTGGCGGGCAATTTTTTGCCTGCTGCCGCATATGATGTGATATACAACGGATGTGTATGTATCACAGCGTTTATATCTTTACGCTTGCTGTATATATAGAGGTGCAGCTTAAGCTCGGTGGATAAATGCCTTTTGCCGGAGAGCTTTTTACCCTTGATATCTGACTTAACCAGATCAGCCGGTTTAATTTTTGATTTATTTGTTTTTGATGCTGTTGAAAGGATGTAATTTTTCTTTGTTCTCGCGCTCAGGTTTCCGTCATATGCTTTAACAAAACCGCTTGCGCCGCATAATTTAGAATATTGTATTAATTCGTTCTTAAGTCCCAACGTTTTTATTTTGCTTTCAAGAAAATGCCAGAGACATTTTTGGAAGTTTTGACCTTATGCTGAATGGCGTTCAAGAAAATGTCGGAGACATTTTCGCAGTCCCGCTGGAAGCGGGATGCCTTATTTACATTTTCAAATGCTCAAACATCTTATTAATAGGCTTTGCAGATTGCATTATATAAAAATGCAGGCTCGGCGCGCCATTGTTGAGCAGCTCCTCAGCCTGTTTGGCTGTCCACCTTGCGCCAATTTCCATTACATGCTCATCTTTGGCTTCAAGTATTTCCCCCGAAAGCTCCTCGGGTATGTTGATATAAAAATTCTTTGGAATGGAATAAAGATTATTCTTCGTTGTTATCACTTTAAGCCCGGGAATGACAGGTACATCAATTCCCGCCTCACGGCATTTATTCACAAAATCAAAATATACCCTGTTATCATAAAACATCTGTGTAACAACATAATCACCGCCGTTGGCAATTTTTTGCTTAACGTGGTCAACTTCAACCTTCATGTTTGGCGCTTCAAAATGTTTTTCGGGGTAACCGCTCACTCCAATACAAAAAGCTGTCGGTTTGGCGTCAAGCAGGTCTTCTTCAAGATACCTGCCATTGTTCATATTGTTTACCTGCTGAATCAGCTCATATGCAAAGCGGTTCTGTGATTTATATTCCGGTATCGGTTTATGATACCCCAGGTCATCTCCGCGTATTGCAAGCACATTTTCAATGCCAAGGTAGTTCAGCTCAATAAGCGCGTCTTCGGTCTCTTCGCGGGTAAAGCCAAGGCATAAAATGTGCGGCACGGTATCAATGTTAAAATGATTTTTTATAGCAACGCTGATGCCTATTGTTCCGGGTCTTTTGCGTATGACCTTCTTCTGTATACCTTGCGGTGTTTCCCTGTATTCAACTTCTGCAGCGCGCGAAGTAACATCAATGAAAGGCGGCTCATATTTCATAACATCGCCAATCACATTAAAAAGCTGGGTTATATCACCGCCGCGCTTTGGGGGTATTACCTCAAAGCTGATAAGCGGCTTATGTTTGCTTTTTGCTTTCTCTAAATGTTCAATTACTTTCACGCTGTACCTGCTTTATTATGCTTACTTTATATCCGGTGTAATATTATTCGCTTTACTGCCTGTAAGATTCTGCTTGGTGCCTTTTTCAACATCAATTATCCATACGCTTGAAGTACCGTCACCCTGGCTATCGAAAACTATTTTACTGCCATCGGCTGACCAGTTGTATTCAATTACGTTGCCCGCTTCGCTGGTAAGCTGCCTTACTGAGCTGCCATCTGATTTCACAAGGTAAATCTGGAACTTACCCGCTTTATCTGATACATAGGCAAGATACTTGCCATCGGGTGACCACTTGGGATTATAGGAACTTCCCATATTTGATATTACTTTAACATTCTTTCCCGATGCGTCACACATCTTAAGTGTACCTTTGTAATTTATATCAAATGATGAAAACGCGATTTTTTTATCATCGGGTGAATACGTTCCGTAGATTTCAGCATCCTTGGTGGCAACGATCACATTCTGCGCGTTATCGGTTGTATCTGAGAGATTAAGTACTACAAGATCAAAATTTTGTTCTGCGCTTGAGGAGTAAACAATTTTCTGCCCGTCGTGAGAGAACTCCGCATGTGTCGCAAGGCTGCCATCGCTTATGGGGAAAGTCTCGCCTGTTGCCATATCCATTATATAGATAGCATTACTTTCATCTTTTTCTGAGCGGTACATCAAAAGAGAGCCGTCAGAAGTGAACTGTGGATCAAGTCCGCCATCTATGAAAGTCGGAAAGCGGTATGTGGCAGTATCATCCAGATCGATCATATACAGATAATCGCTTATTCTGTTGGTTGCAAGGAATAGTATTTTATTGGTCTTTGGTACAAACTTAGGCGAGTAGCAATCCAGATTAAGAAAACTAACCTGTTTAACGTTATCGCCGTCTTCATCCATAATAAAGATCTGCTGTTTATCGTTTTTTGTCGCATCGCTTGAAAAAGCGATAAGTTTTTTCTGTGAAAGAACATTTGCGGCAGTAAGAAATACTAATACCGCGGTTAGAAGAAGGAACTTCATCAAATTGAGCCTATAAATCCGTTAAAATTATTAGATATTCTGTAATTTTACCCAATTATTTGGACTCTTTCAAGGAAGTAATTTTCCTTGAAAACAAGCCCCAGAGTGGCGTAATAAAAAATGTCCGGCAAATTCTACCGGATATTTTAGTTTAATAGCCCATTTAAAAGCGCAAAACTTAACCACTAATTTCACGAATTATATTCAATACCACATTCCTAATTCGCCGTGCAGACAGGTTTGGAAACAGAAAATATGTTTCTGCCTCTTGCCCTGAAGGGGCAAAATACGTTAGCGATGGGCGCAGCCCATCGTGCGAGCATTACAAGAAAATAGCCCTGTAAGGGCGACATACTGACTTTGACAGTGGCGCAATAAAAAATGTCCGGCAAATACTACCGGACATTTTAATCTTCTTTTTGCTTTCAAGGAAATGTCGGAGACATTTTCGAAGTCCCGCCTAGGCGGGATTACTTTAA
>JBHEKV010000012.1:0-2920 GCA_041859235.1 Ignavibacteria bacterium
GATAACAAAGTGTTCATTCACGGCGGTTCACAGGGGGGCATCATTCCTTTTATGGCCGTGTGTACAGGTTTGAATGTTAAGACCATTATTACAGACCTTGCTTCACCTACGCAGGGCTCAAACTGGATTGAGAACGGCGGAATTAAAATGACATTCCTGTGGACAAGCGGTTACCCTTCGAATATTGTAAGATACAATCCGCTGGTTAGCCGATTTAAACCGTGGATATATGCCAACACCAAAGAAAAATGGGACAGCTTAAATTACTACCTTCCGATTGACCGTGACTTTTTAGGACAGGTTGGGAACTGCCAGATACCGATACTGGTGCAAAACGCATGGCAGGATAAGTTCTTTAACACTTTCGGTATGATACAAAGCGCGTACATCCTTCCGTATAATAATATAAAAATGTATTTCGGTGCGATGGATGGCCATGGCAGTGACCTTATACAGGCAGAAGAAACATACAAAGATCAGGTTCTTCTGGACTGGCTTGATTACCACCTGCACGGCATTCAAAATAATATTATGAACGTAAATCAGAAGTTCACTTACGCCTCGAGCCGTTTCCCCGCAAGTGAAAGCCAATGGTCGTGGGTTCGCAACAGCTCACCAACATGGCCACCGGCCGGAGTGCAAAGCGTTAAACTCTACCTGCATCCATCAAACCAGCTGCAGGTATACGGTTACGGCGGCACCCAGGCAAATGTAAGTTTTACCAATGATGTGCTGGACCCCAATGTTACAATGGAGTACCTGGTTAACACTGAATTCCGCGGACCGCTGTTTGACGCCAAATTTCAGAAAGATGAGATTTATTTTGATACCCCGGCTTTGCTGCAGGATGCAACCATGGCAGGCACACCATATGCTTACCTGTACTATTCATCATCGGCAAATGAAATTTGCCAGTATAATATGCAGATATGGGATGTAAGACCCAACGGAGATGAAAAACTTGTAACCCGCATTAACTGGACCGACAGGGAATATACTGCAAACCAGGTTAAGCAGAAATATGTTAATGGCCAGTCCTACTCGCATGTCTTCCGGGCAGGCGATAAAATACGTGTTAAACTGACTAATCTGGATAATGTACCGCTTTATGATTTTAACGGTGATACAACCGATACTTTCCTTCGGACAAACCCGTTCATGCTCCCTTCTCTTAAAGCGGCATCTAACAAAGTCTATATCAATAATAACTCAAAATCATACATAGAGCTTCCTTTGATAAACTTTGTCATTGGCATCAAACAGATCTCCACGGAAGTACCTGAAAGATTCGGCTTACAGCAGAATTACCCTAACCCGTTCAACCCGGTTACCAAAATCAAATTCACCGTACCTTCTACGGGGATGAATAATTTTGTAAAAATTGCGGTCTATGATGTAACAGGCAAACTTGTAACAACACTTGTTGATGAAAACTTTGCCCCGGGTACTTACGAAGCAGATTTTAATGGGGAGAACTATTCTACGGGAGTCTATTTTTACAGAATGGTAACAAACGATTTTTCAGAAGTAAAGAAAATGATCCTGGTTAAATAAACCATAAAGCATGAAAAAGTATATCATACTGTTGTGTGTTATGATCATTATGGGTTTCTTTATTACCCCTGAAAAAGGCAGTAACGAAAACCTCATCAGCGGTGTAAATAATGTTCCTGCTGTAAGTATCACCGGTACAGAATTGATGAGCTCAATAAACGCTGTAAGGATAACATACAATCTGAGTGATGCTGAAAATAACCCCTGCCGGATAAGCCCCAGGATTTCCAACGATAGCGGCAAGACTTTTTTATACCCTTCTGATTCGACCTCCGGAGATATCGGCTACCCTGTACAGCCGGGCAATAGCAAGCAGCTTTATTGGTATTATACCGCAATGCCGCTGGGTTTTAAAGCAAAAATTGTGGCCGATGACCTTCAGGCTGTTGATATACAGGCAATTGTTGACCAGGTTGACAGCAATGAGATCAAAAACAATATGCAGTTCATTACGGGAATAAGGCACAGAACTGCCGGCTTGAATCAGCTTCAAAGAGTCAAAGATTCCATTAATAACAGGTTTGCACGGTACAATCTGCAAACATCGGTGCAGGAATTTGTTTATTCAGGTTACAACGCACAGAACTTTATTGGCAGGCTTCCGGGTACCACCAGGGAAGATACAACATATATAGTCTGCGGACATTATGAGACAGTAAGTACAAGTCCTGGGGCTGATGATAACGGAACAGCTGTTGCTGCTGTACTGGAAATTTCAAGGATACTTTCAAATTACAAATTCCGCAACACTGTTAAGTTCATCGGGTTTGACCTTGAAGAAGCAGGTTTGGTTGGCAGCGCAAGATATGTCTCCCAGGGAATTCCGGCATATGAAAAAATTGCCGGTGTAGTGGATTTTGAAATGATAGGCTACTATTGTGATGTACCGAACTGCCAGCAAATTCCGGCCGGTTTCTGCACACTTTTTCCGGCAGTATGCGATAGCATCAATTCACAGCAGGGAAGAGGAAATTTTCTTAACAACATTGCGAACGTTAATTCGAACTCTCTGAGATATTCATTTGATAGCTGCGCAAGAATTTACACTCCTCAGTTAAGAGTAATTTCACTGGCTACTCCGGGCAACGGTCAATCAACCCCTGACTTGCGGCGCAGCGATCATGCTCCGTTCTGGGATGCGGGCTATAAAGCGCTGATGCTTACCGATGGGGCGAATTTCAGGAATCCAAATTACCACTCTGCCAACGATGTATTGAGCACAATAAATATAGCATTCTTAACAAATAATATAAAAGCATCGCTTGCAACTATAGCAAGTCTGGCGGGAATTCAGCACAGCTCATTTTCGGTGAGTGATTATATAGGTTTAATTGGCATAAATATCATTACAGCGGAAAGTCCGGAA
>JBHEKV010000004.1:0-12674 GCA_041859235.1 Ignavibacteria bacterium
TGTTAAATATATAATGATAAGACTTCAAAAGTCTTATTATTTCTTATTTATTGCTGTCTTTCATTAATCCGGGGGGTATATATTTTTTAATAGACTTTTGAGGTCTTTATACCAGATCTTTATTACCCTAAATTGAAACAAATAAATCATTAAATTTACGGCTTATATATTAATTATTTTAAGGAGAGCAGCGTGAAGAATTATTCAATTATTATTGCAATAATGTTTTTTAATATATCCCTCATATATTCGCAATATACAAGCCCTGAAAGTGTAACATTTGATTCAGTTTATAACAGGTGGCTTGTTACAAACTCCGGCGGAGTGATAAAACAAAGGAACAATGCCACAGGTGTTGTAACCGATTTCGCTCCGGCGGGCTCCGGCAGCCATGCTATAAGAATATACAACGGAAGGGTTTACGCATGCGTTGGAAGCACCATCAAAGGATTTTCACTAGCCACGGGCACACAGGAGTTTTCTGTAACTTTAAGCGGCGCCTCATTTCTTAACGGAATGGGAATTGATCAGTCAACTGGTATTGCTTACATTTCAGATTTTACGGGTCAAAAAATATACAAACTTAACCTTAACACACAGGCATGGTGGATTTATGTACCAATAGCAAGCGGTCAGCCCAACGGCGTATATGTTGACTCCCCCCGCAACAGGCTGCTTATATGTTACTGGGGTTCCAATTCAGCAATTAAACAGGTCAACCTTACTGATTCATCTCTAACTACCATTATCACTCAAACCGGCTACAACAATTGCGATGGTATTTATCTTGATAAGTATGATAATGTATATGTCTCTTCATGGTCACCCTCACCGGCAAAAATTTTGAGGTATGATATCAATTTCACTCTTCCGGTAACAATTGTAATTAACAGCGGACTCAGCAATCCTGCAGATATCTTCATAAACAAGACTGGTGATACTCTTGGAGTACCAAACAGCGGGAACAATACCGTAACATTCCACAACATTGGTAATATTGCGGGTGTTCAGCAGACGAATTCAAACATACCGCGGAATTTTTCACTTCATCAGAATTATCCAAATCCATTCAATCCTGTTACCAAAATAAGCTTTGATATTTCTAAAAGCTCTGCAAATGTAAAACTTGCTATATTTAATTCACTTGGCCAGCAGGTTTCACTTCCGGTTAACGAAGCATTGACTGCCGGAAGTTACGAAGTTATATTTGACGGCAGCATGCTGCCATCAGGGGTGTATTATTACAGGCTGGAATCAGGCTCATTTGTTGATATGAAGAAGTTGGTATTGGTAAAGTAAAGAGTTATCAAGAACAAGGGGGTACAACCCCTTGTTCTGCAATGAAGGCTATCCGTAATTTTTGATAAAGCAATAACATAAAAATATTGCTATTTTGGTTAATAAATCTATATTCTATTTAAATTCAAACCGGAGGTGAAATGAATCAGTCACATCTACTCACCATATTTATAAAAAAATCGATTCTTCTTTCAGCAATATTGATGTTGCTGCAGACATCAATCATTATTGCGGAAGAATACAGCAATAATACACTCATAATAAAATTCAAACAGGGCACTGAATTATTCAGAGAAGCCCGCGAATTTACCCCAAGAAATTTAAGTGAAAGCCTTGAAGCAGGCTCAGAAAAGATGAACAGAAACTCAGTCCTAAATTTGTTCATGCAGCAGTGTAATATCAAATCGATCAAAGCCGTTAAACCTGATGCAGATTTTACTCCCCTGGCCGGCGGCATTGAAAGAATTTTCATAGTTGAAATTAACCCGGGACTTACAACTATTGAAAGTGCCCGCAGGTACATTTCACATAATGTGCAAATAGAATACTCAGAATTTGACCATATAGGATTCTCATCGGGTCAATTCGCAGGTTTCAACACAACTCAAAATACATCAGTTGTACCAAATGATCCTTCATTTGGTAATCAATGGGGATTGCGGAACACAGGGCAGACCATTAACGGAGTTGCCGGCACATCCGGCGGCGATATAAATGCCGTTAACGCATGGGATATTACTACAGGCACAAATGTTCTTGTTGCCATACTCGATTCAGGCATGCCGCTGGGTCACCCGGAATTTTCAGGCAGACTAGTTCAGGGATATGATTACGCAAATAATGATAACGATCCGACCGATGACCAGGGGCATGGTACAAATGTTGGAAGTATAGTTGGCGCAAAGGGAAATAACGGCTCCTTGATGGCAGGAGTAAACTGGAACTGCAGGTTAATGCCTGTAAAAATACTTAACTCTTCGAATTCGGGTTTTTATTCATGGTTTGTTTCGGGTATAACTTACGCTGTTGATAACGGCGCGAAAGTTCTTAATATGAGTGTGGGAGGTCAGTCATACAACCAGGGACTCGCAGACGCGGTTACTTATGCATACAACAACGGCAGAATTGTAGTTGCATGCATGATGAATAACAACAACAATGTTACATATTATCCCGCGGGACTCAGTAATGTAATTGCAATAGGCGCAATTAACAACAGGATGTTTCGCGCTGTTCCGTTCTGCTGGGGTGGCGGCAGCAGTTATGGCCCGCATATTGATTTTGCAGCGCCGGGCGAAATGATACTGGGCCTTGTATATAACAATCCCAACACAACAAGCTATTGGTGCGGCACTTCACAGGCTACGCCTATGACTGCAGGGGTAATATCTCTGCTATACAGCGTTAATCCTTCACTTACATATAATGATGTTTACAATGCACTGAAGAATTCAGCGCGTGACCAGGTTGGACCCGCGAGCGAAGATACACCGGGATTTGATAACTACTTCGGGTGGGGACTCATCGATTCACGCGGAGCATTGAACCAGGTAATTGGTATTGAACCAATTTCAACAATTGTACCGGATAAATTCGGATTAAAACAGAATTACCCGAATCCTTTTAATCCTGTAACAAAGATCAGATTTGATATTGCCAAAGGCGGCGAAAATGCAAAGCTCACTGTTTATAATTCCACAGGTCAGCAGGTAGCGGTACTTGTGAATGAAGTTGTATCTGCCGGTACATATGAAGTTGAATTCAGTGCGGGAAATTATGCATCAGGAATATATTATTATAAGCTTGAATCAGGGAAGTTTAGCGAGATGAAGAAGATGGTGCTGGTGAAGTAAGGCGTTTTTTTCTCACCCAAACCGGAGTTTGAGTGAGAGGATTTTAATTTGGTAGTTTCAAGAACAAGGGGTTGCAACCCCTTGTTCTTTTTTCATCGAAAATCTCCTATAATACAGTTTCACAAACTGGAGTTTGTCCCAAGGACTCCTACGGAGGGTAAGAGGGTAAACATAAACAAAGGGGCTAAGAGCCCCTTGTTCTATATGCATTAGTCATTTGTTGTACTTATAATGCAGTATTGATGTACATTTTCTGAATAAGTTCTGTCACCCCAAGAAACTCAGCGGCGTTTTTCCACAGCAGCTTGTCCTTCACTACACTATTAAATTCAGCCATTGATTCAATAAGTTTTCCCGGCACATGCTCGCCCAACGGGAAAGGATAATCGGAGCCCATCACAATGCAGTCCTCCCCGATCAGATCAATAAGGAATTTCATTGCCAGCTCATCGTGAACAAGTGAATCAAGCCAAAACTTACCCAAATAATTACGGGGATTAACTTTGTTTTTGGTCTGAACTAGATCGGGTCTAACATTAAATCCGTGTTCAATTCTACCGATTGAGAACGGGAAAGATCCCCCGCCGTGTGCGAAGCACACTTTTAAATTTTTGTATTTCTCAAATACTCCACCAAAAATCATTGAGCATATCGCAAGTGATGTTTCAGCGGGCATACCAACCAGCCACGGCAGCCAGTATTCAGGCATCCTGTCTTTGCCGAGCATATCCCATGGATGTACAAAAACCGCAGCTTTCATTTCCTCACAGGCGCTGAAGATCTCACATACATCAGCATCATCCAGATTCTTACCGTGAATGTGAGTACCAATTTCTATGCCGGCAAGACCAAGTTCTTTCATGCAGCGTTCAAGCTCTTTTATGGCAAGCCCGGTATCCTGCATTGGCAGAGTGCCAAGCCCGATAAACCTTGAAGGATTATCGCGCACAACGGATGCAATGTGATCATTTAAGTACCGTGAAAGATCATAAGTAGCCTCAGGTTTTGCCCAGTAATTAAACATTACAGGCACGGTTGAAAGCACCTGCATTGAAACATTATGTTCCTCGCATTCGGCAATGCGTTTTGTGCTGCTCCATGAGTTGTCGGTAATTTCACGGAAGACCTTATCGCCAATCATCATTTTGGCGCAGCAGGGTTTATGATGCTCTATGGTAACAAAACCGTGAGTGTTATATTTTTTGTTAAGGTCAGGCCAGTTTTCAGGCAGTATGTGTGTGTGTACGTCTATCTTCATATTTTGCAATAGTATATCATTTTAATAAAACCATTTTCTTTGTTTCTGAATAGATACCTGAAGACATTCTATAGATGTATACACCGGAGGCCAATGATTCAGATTCAACATTTATGGAATAACTCCCCGGCGAGTAATAATCGTCAATCAGAGTTTTTATCTCAATCCCAATGATATTATACATTGTTAGCTTAATTTTTGAATATCTCGGTACATCAAAAGCAATTACAGTATTTGGATTAAATGGATTCGGGAAATTTTGATGTAGAAAATACTTTTGAGGAATTGTATTTCCTGTATGATTTATTCCAATCACGCCACCACCATTTGTTGTTTTAATAATTGTACCATTTTCACCTACGATCCAGCCAGTTGAAGGATCAACAAAAAATATATCTTTGAGATTGGTACTTAAAGGTATGCTCTCGTTGTCCCAGGATACGCCTGAGTTTGTAGTAATCAAAATCGTTCCTTCATCACCTAAAATCCATCCAACATTTTCGTTCAGAAAGAGTACTTTATTAAGATCAGAATTAACATTAGGGTCCTGCGGCATCCACGTATTACCTGAATCAGTTGTTTTAATAACCACAGCACCTTTGCCAACTGCAAAACCTAAAGTCGAATTTATAAAACATACAGATTTCAAATCTGTGGTTGTTCCTGTATTTGCAGTACTCCAATTCAATCCACCATTGCTGGTTCTGGCAATAATACCTGCGTCACCTGAAATCCAACCGGTCGTATTATTAACGAAAGACATTGAATAAATTTCCTTTCCTGGTGAAGTGAAAGTCTCTGGACCGCCTATAAATTTGAAAAAACCATGAAATGGTACCCAATTTAACCCAACAGCAAAACCGCTTCCAACAGAAAAAAATTGCACCTGGTTATAGTTATATATACCCTCATTAAAAGAAGTTACCCAAGTTGTACCGCCATTTACTGTCTGTGAAAAAACCATATTTCCTTGCGGATTACCACGTTCTACACCACCAGCCGCCCAACCAGTATTTTCATTGATAAAAAATACATCACGGTAAAGGCTAGTCCCTTGAATTGAATTAAACCAGAAATTACCATTATTAGTAGACTTGGATACAAATCTATGACCTGCAAGATAGCCTGTATTTTCATTTACAAAGAAAACTGATCTAATCTCAGAATCAATTCCACCCAAACACTTAATCCAATTCATTCCACCGTTCGTTGTTTTAATAATACTGCTATCCATCCTTGAAGAAGATGGGGAACATACTATCCAACCATTCAGATTATCTTCAAAGAATAATCCGTTCATGAAAACTGAGTTTACTCCAGTTGAAATGTTTATGTTCTGCCAATTATCACCTGAGTTTGTTGTAAAAAAAAGATTGTTTGTTCTGGCCTGCAACCACCCCGAATTCGCATTAAGAAAATGCATCGATAGCAAATTTACCTGTGGTATTGTTTGATAAGTAAACCAGTTAATTCCACCATTTGTTGTTTTCATGAACAAACCTGCACTACCACACAAATAAGCGGTTGAATTGTCAAATATCTTGATTGAAAAAATGTCTTCTGTTACAGAAAGTAGCGGATTACTCCAATTTACTCCATTATCAGAAGTCTTAATGACTATTCCATCATCACCAGCGGCAAAACCATAACCAGTGGAGTTAATACTTATAGTACGCAGGGAATATTGCGAGTTGGAATATAATAAACTCCATGACTCACCTGAATTGCTTGATGTTAATATTGTTCCATTCGCTCCAGTTATCCAACCCTTATAAAATGTACTAAAGCAAATTTGATTTAGGGACCACGGATGATTGTATATTTCAATCCAATTTTCTCCACCATTAATGGTTCTCAAGATCTTCCCGTTATTAAGTCCTAAGGAAGCAGTGGCAATTCCTGAATTTTCATTGAAAAAATGTATATCCTGGATATGGTACGACTGTCCTCCATATTGCGTCTCCCAATTTAAACCGGCATTGGTTGTTTTCAATATTGCAGACCATTCACCAGCAGCCCAACCAGTATTAACATCAATGAAACATACAGCCTTTAAAGAACCGCCATAATGAGTTAAGTTCCAATCATTAGTGAATGTGCTCTCATTAAACAAAAGGTAAAAGAATAAGAATAATCCAATTTTTAGATTTTTCATATTTATTTCAAATTATTTTCATTCAACAGGAGTATATAGTTCAGTTATCCATTTGGAGCTATCGGGTTCTTCTTCGGGATCAGTAACGTAAACTTCAAAGCATGGCCCGGCTAACTTATGATTATCAGCATCAACCAGTTCCGCGAAATCTTTCCACGCTTTACTAAGTTGTTCATACGGTCCCACAAAAGCTGTATTGGCTGCTTTGCCGGAATATGTCTGCATTGTATAGATTCTGCCGCTGCCGGCGGGCTCTCCCGTCACAGGAATTCCGGCTTCAAGATCTACTTTTTCATCAGAGACCGAGTGATATATCCCAAACGGATACCCGGCCGGTTTGATTGAATTGGCTTTGAGATAGGCTCCTATTTCGCTGTAAATTTCGCCAAACTTGGCGCCCAATTCTGCGAATGTGCAGGTGTCTCTTATTGCTAATGCAGTTTGGGATTCCAGGGTTACAATTTTGTATTCCATGTTATTTTTTCTCCGGCGGCTGAATTACCGTTCCGCATTTGTTGCAGGTGCGTTTATCCATATCACCCCAGAATTTTTCAAATATCGGCGGCAGCTGTGTTACGATATCATCCAGCTTAACGAATTCTTCGTAAAGCTTGTTGCCGCAGTTTTCGCAGTACCATTGAAATGCGTCAAGCTCTTTTTCTTCGCGCTTGCGCTCTATTACCAGGCCAATTGTATTGGCGGGTCTTTGGGGTGAGTGCGGCACATTGGGCGGCAGGTAGAACATTTCGCCTTCTTTAATATGTACATCTTTCGGTTTGCCGTCTTCTATCACTTTAACTGTAATATCGCCTTCAACCTGGTAAAAAAATTCAGCGCCTTCTTCGTAGTGGTAATCTTTGCGCGAATTGGGTCCGCCTACAACCATTACAATAAGATCACCGTTAACCATGCATTTGTTGCCTACAGGCGGTTTAAGCAGGTGGCGGTTCTCTTCTATCCACTGTTTGAAATTAAATGAGCTGAGTGACATATTCCGGTCTCCTTAAAATTATTTTAGATTTTTTTTAACGTTCTTTGCCTGTTCAAGATGCCGGCGCTGGTGGGCCGCATTCACTTCAAGTATTACGAACGCGGAAAACTTTATCCAGCTTACAGCCGGTGAGGGAAGCTTAACTTTTGTAAGATCCCATGGCGCGGATCTATCAACCAGGTCCATCCATCTATCCTGAAGCTGCAGGTATGCGGCTGTGGCTTTTGATTTGTTAATTTTTGAATCCGGCTGCCATTTGCCGGGTGATTTAAATTTCTTCTTCACAGGAGGCTCAACATTCGCAATGAATTTGCTGCCTATCCAGCTGTATTTCATTTCTCCGGTATACCTAAGATCTTTTTCTTCAAGTTTCTTCAGGCCCCTTTCAAAAATATCACAGTAATCGACTCCTGTTACAATTAAATGATCAATGCATTCAGCAATTGACCAGCCGTTATCAGGCGGGCGTTTATTGAAATCGCTATCTTTCACTTTCTCAAGGAATGATGCGGATTCGATTTTCATATTCCTGAACTCATCTTTTATAGTCTTGAGTTCATTTGGTAAGCTGCTCATGAATATTTATTTCTCCTTATTTTCTTTTGTTTCAGGTAACAGGTCAAAGAAATGCCATGGTGCGGAATAAAAATCACCTGGACCGAAGTAATCTTTTG
The DNA here is from genome assembly GCA_041859235.1 of Ignavibacteria bacterium. Taxonomy (GTDB): domain Bacteria; phylum Bacteroidota; class Ignavibacteria; order Tepidaquicellales; family OLB5; genus OLB5. The sequence goes on from JBHEKV010000004.1 coordinate 8,231, forward strand.
ATACCCTTGTTATCTTACCACCAGAATCTTTGTGGAAGACCGATACACCCGGCCAGTAACCTTCAGCTTCATTGTAGTAACCCATATCAGCAGTGAATGTTGACCCTGCTGAGGAGTAAGTTCTGAATTTCCATCCGCGGGATGCGGCAAACTCTTTCTGCACCTCCGGTGCATCCGGGGATACAAGTACAAATGCGGCTTTCTTTTCAATGAAGTACGCTTCCCCGCTGAAACCATCAGCCCAAAGTGTGCAGTATGAACATGATTTTCCCATGTTATGGACGAGTATCAGGTTTTCTTTATCACCAAACATTTCTGATAATTTTACATCATTGCCATCGGTATCTTTAAGAACATAATCAGTGACATCCATCTTAGCCTGTTTGGCGGAGAGCTTAATATACTTCTTCCTCAGTTCCGCTATCTCTTCAGAAATTTTCTGCAGTTTCTTATCGTTTTTTTCTTTTGAAGTTGTGCCGGACTTTGCGGTGGAGTTTTTTGCTGCTTTTTGTTTTTTGCCCATGATTTTACCTGTAAAAAACTGCCTGAAATCAGCAGTTTTATTAAAATTTAGTGGTTTTTATTGGATGAATTGTTTAATTATAAAAATAAGTTCTCTTATAAACTATACCAATTCTTTTTGGGGTAAATCGACTTTTTACTTCTTATAAATATTTGTATTTTTGCCATTCACACACCTGGGATTGCTAAATCATAAAAATAATATATCATGCACAGAGAAATACATAAATGGTTCAGTCCAAACCTGAACAAAGAAATGGAAACAGTTGTATATGGTACAGGAAATCAGTACGCGTTATTGATGTTCCCTACCGCGGCAGCTGATTACCTTGAGTATGAAAGATTCCATTTGATCGAATCGATGACTCCGTACATCAACAACGGCAAGGTGAGGGCAATATCTATCAACAGCATTAACAGTGAGAGCTGGCTGAATGATGAAAATCACCCTGAATATAAATCAGAGCGCCATAAGCAGTTCAATGAATATGTTATAAATGAAGTTGTTCCGTTTATAAAACAAATATGCGGTAATGATGTGCAGATCATCACTACAGGCGCTTCGTTTGGCGCACTGCATGCGGCAAACACTTTTTTCCGCAGGCCCGATGTATTTGCCGGAACAATCGCAATGAGCGGTTCATATGACCTGAAGGATTATTCCAAAGGATATTATGATGAGAATGTTTATTTTAATTCACCGGTGGATTACCTGAGCAACCTAAATGATGAAAATATACTTAACCAGATAAGAGGCAGAAAACACATATATATCACAACGGGACAAGGAAGCTACGAAAATCCCGAGGCGTCAAAGAATCTGAGTAATGTACTGCATGCAAAGGGTATTGAGCATGAGCTTGACCTTTGGGGATATGATATTCCCCATGACTGGCCATCATGGCGCAAAATGCTGCCTTATTTTATTGATTCGAAATTGTGACCCCACCCTAACCCTCCCCGAAGGGGAGGGAAATATAATTCTCATAAACTACAAACCTTCCGGGTCTTTTAGAACCGGAAGGTTTTTTTTAGTGCTAAAAGCTATTATAATAAGAAGATGCTCGTACAGCGAAAGCAGTTTCAAAATTGATAATTGGACGAGTTTGAAGAATACATTTAAATCAATTACTATTCTACCTGTATTCGTGGCACGAGGGATTTACTCGCCGCCGATAAACTCCACAATATTCCCTGATGGATCATAACACTGGAACCAGAATGTATCTTCGTTCATTTTCATGGGTTCCTTCTGTATTGTCCTGACCGCATTCTTGCGGAGCTTTGCGAACATTTGGGAGGCTGAGCCGACTTTGAAGGTGAATGATACTTTCGATGTATCAAATCCGGCTTCCGGGGCATCATAGCCGCCTTCGAGGTACATTCCCTGCTCATCATTTATATGGAAAAAACATGCTTTATCACCCATTGGTGAGTAATCATCAAGTCCAAGCACGCCATTGTAAAACCTAAACGAATCGCTGTAATCTTCAGCGTAAACGCTCCCCATATTTATTGATTGTATTTTTGTGGAATCCATATATTTAATATTATTACATTTACCGCAAAAATATATAATAATATTTAATTAATCAGCGTATGAAATCAACTATATCTTACTTAAACCAAAATAACAGCGGCATCAGTACTGCAACAATAACAGCCCAGATTGCATAATATGGCAGCATAGCAGTCATACTGCTTTCAACATTCTCCGCGGCAGCTTTTTTCCTGATAAACTGAATAAGTTTAATAGTTATCAATATCAGGTTTGAAAATAGCAGCAGATTTGCGCCAAGTACAGCTATACGGTTGGGACTCACGCCAAATTCAAAGAGCCTGTATACAATTGCCGAGAGCGCTATGGAATTAATTATCATTGCTTCCAGAGAAAGCAAGAGTAATATTTTGTTATAAACCGATCTGTAATTTTCGGAGTTACCGGAAAACGTAAATATAACAACTGCAATAATTGCACCAAGCATAACATTAAATACTATAAGCTCTTCACGGTTGTTGAAGGGGTCTTTGGCGAAAAAGACCAGAGCTATCAAAAATCCCGTCATAACAATCAGCATAAGAGGAGTGAAAAGTTTTGAAATAAACGGCGCAACTTTGCTGATTATCTTTGGTGAGCTTTCAATCATGTAATTAGCAATCAACGGCGCAGAAACCAGTCCATAGATGACCACATAATTTTCCAGTATTTTATCAATCCTTATTTCAATTACTTTGAACATTGCAGCTGTAAGCATAATTAGCAGCATTCCCGCGCACATTACTACCCCCGTCAAAACAAATGTATCCCCGTTGCGTTTTAAGAAGAGCATCCTTGCTTTTCGCGAAGACAAATCAAAGTTAATATAAGCTGCTCCAAGCATTATCCACATTATGAATGAAAAATGGATCGCAGAAAGTATGCGTGTATGACTGCCTTCCTGCCACGGAAGCAGATTCATATACAGAACTCCGGCAAATACTGTTGAAAATATGACAATATACTTAATCCTCCCGGCTTTGTATTTCAGCATATAGAAAAGGGCCAGAGCAGGCAGTACTGTGAAGGCTATATTATTTGCGATGAAATTCTCCTCGTTAAGTCCGAATATCTGCGGTATTTTGAGGATCGTACCGCATATCAGTGCGGCAATAACAGTATACATCAGGTTAAAATTTCCCGCAGGTGTAATGCTCCGGATATGCGCAGAATCTTCTTCTTTTCCTTCGGAATATATTTCGCCCTGAAGCCTGATCTGCCAGAACTGCGCTATCGGTTTATCTTTTAACTCCGGGTACAATTTCAAAAACTCATTTTTAAATTCCTTAGAATTTTCCCTGTAAAGCCTTTCCAGCACTTCCGGATTTCCGATGTTACTGACTATTTCCTCTTTCATAGTGTTTTAATTAGTTTGTTCTTTAATAATGATACGGGCTTTTTAATTTCTGCCAACGGGAATATTGCCTAATTTAACCAGATCGTGGTAAAGATAAATAAATGAAACATATGTAAAATTTATGAATATTATTGAAACGTTGAGAAAACTTTTCCTGTAAATCGATAACACTTCCTGTTTGTTTCCCGGTTTCATCGCATTTATTCTCAATATGTCAGCAAAACAAATCAAAATTGATAAAAGCGAAGCTATATTCATTACAATGTATGGATTGACAGTTTTCTTAATTTCAAACAATGCACGGTAAAGTATTTCTGAATCAACTGCCCTCAGCAATATTGATGTTAATACTATAGTTGAGGGCAAAACGAGAGCCAATCCCGAAAAAGTCATTTTATCAAAATATTTATCAATATCACTCATCTTTGGCCGGGCTTCTTATCCTTTTCAGGTACTGCGTCAAGTTTAGGGTTTTCTCCCGTCGTAGGTGGTTCTTCTGTCTTCGGGGATTCCTCTATCTTTGGTTCGTTTTCACGGGCATTTATTTCATTTTCTCTGCGCGGTACAACTTCAATTTGAGTATTTTTTTCTTTGATCTTATTTTTCAGGCTGTCAATATTTTTGTTCTTTATCAGGTAAATATCTTTACCGTGCTCTTTGTAATACGCGGCTGTTCTATCATCAGGCAGGTTCCACGAGAGCCATGAATAATTTTCCCGGTCCATTTCAAAATCCGCTACACGGTTTTTATAAACATCCAGCCCGTTGTTAAAATCGCTGAAAATAAAACTATACTGCAGATATTCCCTGTCGAGAACATCCCTGTGTTTATCAAGCACGGGTAAAGCATCATCATTCAAACGAAGCAGGTATTCTATATCAATTTTTTCTTTTTCCGGATTCTTAAGATTGAACTCCGCAATTGTAATATCCCAACTGAAGGAGCTCATAATTAGAAGCATAATAACTGCCGCCATACTGTTTATTTTGAATAGCCAGAAAGTCGTTCTTTTTTGATGAATTTTCAG
>JBHEKV010000108.1:0-16652 GCA_041859235.1 Ignavibacteria bacterium
AAACCATCAAACCCGTGAATATAATTACTATTTTAAATTTGAAAGCAGAGTTGGGTAAAAGAAATGCTGAGCTGAGGGTTCTGCCATCACTTAAGCAAATTTCACAAGAAATATCCGGTTCAACTCTACAGTTTTCAATTAGCAGAATGAGGTATACGCAATAATTATTAATACAATGTCACTACATCAATCCAAAGGCTGGGTTTTATACGACGGCATGTGCGGGTTCTGCTCATGGTGGATACCGTTTTGGGAAAAGACAATTAAACGCACCGTCTATGGAATAGCCATGCTGCAGGATAAATGGGTGCGTGATGAACTTAAGCTTCCGGGTGAGATTGAAAACCACAATATCATCCTGTTTTTTTCAATTGTATCAATTTTTGAAAATGTAAATATTTATTTAAGGATGGCAAATGCTTAAGAAGATTTTTAGATATTTAAATGTACAGACTGAACTTGAAGATTATGAAACAATTCATAATCAGATACTTCAGGGGGTGGTTTTTAAGGGTACAAATTTGTGGATCCTGATGTTTGCTATAGTAATTGCTTCGGTAGGGTTAAATACCAATTCGACAGCAGTAATTATCGGAGCAATGCTAATATCCCCGCTTATGGGACCCATAAATGGTATGGGTTACAGCATAGCCACATATGATTTTGCCTTATTCAGAAAGTCGGTAAAAAATTTCTCGTTCGCGGTAGTAACCGCATTGCTTACTTCAACTGTATATTTTGCTATAAGTCCCGTATCAACCGCGGATTCAGAACTTCTAGCAAGAACATCGCCGACAATTTATGATGTACTTATAGCTCTTTTCGGGGGACTGGCAGGGATAATTGCAATAAGCAGTAAACTAAAAGGAAATGTAATACCCGGTGCAGCGATTGCAACAGCACTAATGCCTCCTTTATGCACTGCCGGGTACGGACTTGCAAACAGTGAGCCATATTATTTTTTGGGAGCATTTTATTTATTTACCATTAATACGGTTTTTATAGCACTTTCATCAGTAGCTATTTCTCAAATTCTTAAATTCCCGATTAATTCTTCTGTAAATGACAGCCATAAAAAGCGTATAAACAGGTATATTACCGCAGTAATACTTTTAACCCTGCTGCCAAGTATTTACTTTGGCTACCAACTTGTACAGAATGAAAAATTTTCAGCTGAATCAGAAAAGTTTACCGAAAGCGTAACTTACTTTGAAGGAGCATATCTTATCAAAAGTGAAATTACACCCGAAACAAAAACAATCCGTTTGATATACGGCGGTAATGAGCTTAACGGGCAGCATAAAGAAAATATCCTAAAACGCGCAAAAGATTTTGATATTGGCAATGCGGAGATAATAATTGATCAGGGTTTTTCACTGACTCAGAAGGAATTGAGTGAGGCCGATATACTTAAAAATAATATAAACGCTTTGAACCTTTCATTACAAAAAAAGCAGAATATTATAGACAGTATCTTATCAATCCCTGAAAAAGGAAAGGACCTATACAATGAAATTAAAACAATTTTCCCGCAGGTAACTTCCTGCACATATTCGGGATCCGTGAATTATAATGATTCGAATTACAGCGGAGAAGCATACCCTATTGTTGTTGTTACTGCTCCAAAGAACAGAATAAATGTTAAGGAGCGTAAAAAATTGGAAGAATGGCTCCACAAAAGACTTAATTCTGAAAAACTAAGATTGTTAATTGATGAATACTAGTGAAATTGAACTTCCAAACTGACCCCGCAATAATGGAAGAATTAATCGACCAAACTAAAGGCTGGGTTTTGTATGATGGTATGTGCGGGTTCTGCTCATGGTGGATACCATTTTGGAAAAAGACAATAAACCGCACCGGCTATGGAATAGCCATGCTTCAGGATAAATGGGTTCGCGAAAAACTGAACTTACCGGGCGAGCTTGAAAATAGGGATATTATTCTTTTATTTTCTGATGGCAAAAAACTCATTGGCGCTGACGCCTATATTTTCGGGATGAAAACCGTATGGTGGTCAGCTCCAGCCGGATACCTGCTTTCAATTCCGCCTTTCAGGCAGTTCACCTGGCTGTTTTACAAACTCTTCAACCGCAACAGGTTTTTATTTTCCCGTGTATGCAGGTTAAAGCCAGTACTGAAATAGAATTTCTTACTCCTAAAAAAGAGTTAATTTCAGCTGAATTTGAGCACAAAATTCATGTTATGACATAAATCATTTAATAATAACACTCTATGTGTTATTTTGCGATAATAAACATTTGTGATCACCCTATTATGATCAATTTTAAGAACAGGCATCATATAAATTAAAAGTAAAATGCAGCCTACAGGATACAACCTGCTTCATGACCCTTCGAAGAACAAAGGGACCGCCTTTACACAGGAAGAAAGGGATAAATATAAATTAAACGGCCTTCTGCCTGATAACATTGAAACATTGAAAACTCAGTTGTTGAGAGTTAATGAGCAGGTAGACCGGCTTACGGTACCGATAAATAAATACGTATTCCTTCTTCAATTGCTTGATAACAACGAAACGCTGTTTTTCAGAACGATTATGGATAACCCCGTTAAGTACATGCCAATTATCTACACACCTACCGTTGGTGACGCATGCATACAGTTCGGGCATATCTTCAGAAGACCGCGGGGGATGTATATTTCAATCAAGCACAAAGGCAATATCGCGGCGCTGCTTAAGAACTGGCCGGTAAAAGATGTGCGTTTCACAGTAGTGACTGATGGTGAAAGAATACTCGGACTTGGTGATCTTGGTATGTCAGGTATGGGAATCCCGATCGGGAAGCTTTGCCTTTACACTGCCTGCGCGGGCGTACCGCCCGGACTCACTCTGCCGATCGTGCTTGATGCAGGTACAAACAACGAAGCATTGCTTGAGGACCCTCTTTACCCCGGATTAAAAATAAAGCGGGTACGCGGCAGGGAATATGAAGAATTCATTGATGAGTTTGTTTATTCAATAAATGAAGTTTTCCCCGATATTTGCATTCAGTGGGAAGATTTTGCAGGCACAAACGCAATAAAGATACTAAGCAAATACAGGGATAAAGTCTGCTGCTTCAATGATGATATCCAGGGAACCGCCAGCGTAATTGATTCAGGCTTGCTGACAGCATGCAGAGTTTCCGGCATACCGCTTGAAGATCACAGGTTTTTGTTCCTTGGAGCCGGCGCAGCATCAGTTGGAATAGCTGAGTTAATGACAAAAGTACTTATGCAAAAAGGACTCACAAAAGAAGAGGCATTCAGCAGGTTCTGGTTATTCGATAGAAATGGAATTGTATCAAAAAAACGCAAAGATCTTGAAGCTCACAAATTACCATTTGCGAATAATGATCTTGAATGCAGCGATTTCCTTGAAGCAATCAGCATAATAAAACCAACTGCAATACTGGGCCTAAGTACTATCAAAGGCGCGTTCACAAAGGAAATTGTTGAATTGATGAGCCGGCTTAACGAAAGGCCCATTATTTTCCCCTGCTCAAACCCAACCTCACACTCAGAGTGTACAGCCGAGGAAGCTTACTCATGGAGCAAAGGAAAGGCGATTTTCGCCAGCGGCAGTCCGTTCCCGCCTGTTAAGATAGGGAGCAGAACATTTTTCCCCAGCCAAGGTAATAATGTTTATATTTTCCCTGCTGTTGGACTTGCAGTACTTGCGACCAAAGCAAAGCGCGTTACTGATGAAATGTTCATAGCGGCCCTGCACTCACTTTCAGACCAGGTAAGTATGAATGATATTGAAAACGGTATCGTTTTCCCGCCGGTACAGAATATCCGCAAGGTAGCAGAGAAGATAGCAATAGATGTGACAAAATTCATATTTGATAATGATCAGGCTCAAATTCAACGGCCAGGAGATATAGAATCATTCATTAAAGGAATAATGTATAATCCTGAATACAATTGAATATAATTTGTATTATTTTTGTAGATAATTGTTTCATTAAACAAAAATAATCAGGAAATTTGTCACCTAAAGAAGTAATATTAGAGCAGCTAAGGGCGACCCACGATCAGAAAGCGTGGTTTGTATCGTTTAACGATGCCGTTGCAGGAATGACAGCAGAAAATGCCGCTATGAAAGATCCAGGCGGAAATCATAGTGTGTTGGGAATTGTAAATCATTTGATCTTCTGGAATGGCAGATGGCTGACCCGCTTAAACGGCGGTGTACCGCCTGAAATGAAAACCGAAAATAGCGGCACATTCACAGACTCAGAAGACGGAGAAGATCAATGGCCCGCTGCAGTAAAAAAACTGAACGAAATATCTCTTGCTATAATTGATAAAGTAAATAAATCGGATGACAGTTTTCTTTCCGGGGAAGCATTCCCCGGTTACGGCGCATCCTGGTACGCAATGCTCACACAGATGACAATACATAATGCATACCATATCGGGCAGATCGTTTATTTAAGAAAACAATTCGGCAACTGGGATTCGGCTAAAGGAGTTGGAGCTTAGCTAATGAATAACCTGTACAACAAAGAAGAAAACGCTAAAATTATTGAACGTATCAGAAGGATCAATATTGACTCCAGACCGTTATGGGGTAAAATGGATGCAGCGGGAATGCTGTTCCATCTGCAGGTACCAATCAGGGTTTCAATTGGAGAACTTAGCCCGAAACAGAGCTTAATAGGCAGGCTATTTGGCAAAATGGCACTGAAAGAGGCTCTAAGCGATAAACCTTTCCGGAAAGGAGTTCCCACCAGTAATGAGTTCAAGGCAAACAGCAGTTTTGATCTGGAAACAGAAAAGGAGAAGCTGATCATACTGGTTTCTTCGCTTGTAAATATGGGTCCCTCCGCACTTGGCAAAAATCCACACCCTTTTTTCGGGGTCCTGACGCCGGAAGAGTGGAATATCTTAACATGGAAACATCTTGATCATCATTTGACGCAGTTTGGGGTGTGATAAAACATTTATTAAACTAAATTAACTCTAATCCTTCAGCCTATGGGAAAAAAAGATAAAAGAATTGACGCCTACATAGCAAAGTCACAGGATTTCGCCAAACCGGTTATGGAACATTTACGGAAACTTATTCACAAAACTTGTCCGGATGTAACAGAAACTATCAAGTGGGGCATGCCGAGTTTTGAGTACAAGGGTCCCTTCATTGGATTTGCAGCTTTCAAAAAGCACGCCGTGCTTGGTTTCTGGAAAGGAGCGCTGATGAAGGACAGTAAGATCCTGATGGGTGAGAATACAAAGGGGGCCATGGGTAACCTTGGCAGGATCGAATCAATCGAAGACCTGCCAAAGGATGCCGTACTTGTAAAATGGATAAAAGAAGCCATGAAGCTCAACGATGCCGGTGTAAAGCTTGCCAGAAGCGAAAAGCCCAAACATGAAAGAAAAGAGTATAAAATGCCAGCTTACTTTCAGAAGGAGCTGAACAAAAACAAAAAAGCGAAGCAGGTGTATGAAGGATTTTCACCATCGCACAAGCGGGAATACCTTGAGTGGATAGTAGAAGCAAAGACCGAAGAAACCAGTAATAAACGAATGGCGACTGCAATTGAATGGCTAACTGAAGGAAAATCGAGAAACTGGAAATATCAAAAAAAATAATTATGAAAAAGCTATTAATTGCAGTGCTACTTTTTTCAGCGGCATCAGTTCATTCACAGCTTATGAAAGAAGGCGAAACAGAAATATTCAGGTTTAAAACAAATTCAGGTAAAACCGCAATAATTTGTACCGGAGAAAACGAGAGTTATATAGTTTATCGTTTTGGAACAAACAAAAAAGTTGAGCTGGTTTACCCTGCGGCAATGAACAGTGACTCATGGAGTCTTTTCACTTACAGTTATTATTTCCGGGGAGGCGGCAAAGAAAATGCAGGCTTAGACCTGAATTACCTGTCATTTGAAAATAACGGGTATATTTATAAATTATACCAGGAATATTCCGCTGAAGATAACAGTGAATCAGCAGGGATTTTGGTTACCGGGGCAAATGGCCTGGAAACTGATCTTAAAGCTGTAAAGAATTCTGTTAAGGGCTCACTAATAGATCTCAGATATAATGAAAAAGTAAAGTCCGGAAAGTAGAAAGTTATCATTTAAAATCATATTTTACTCTTAATTTGTAATTGTTATGTTTGTATAAGCATAATTAATTTTTATGAGTTTATACGAATATATTAATGATATTTCTCCTGTGGTCAGGAGTTTTTATCCTGATGCAGTTCCGTTAAATAACCTTATGCAAAAGGTAATACAGTCAATTTTTAATGAATACGACTACACTCCAAACCAGATATTACTTGCAAACTCAATTTGCTCTGATGATATAAACAGCCTGGAATACCCTGCCGAAGCCAGACAGATGCTGGGTCCGTTTGAACTGGGAGGACTTAACGGCTTTCCGTTCACCGGCTTAACAGGAATGTCGGCGTTTGCTTCGCACGTACCCGATGACGGCGCAGTAATGATCTTCTACGGCCCGCATATAGGAATAACAACGCATGGTGTAATAGGCAGGGTAACCCGAAGCGGCCAGCATACGGAAACCGGTTGCTGCGGAGCTGCCACAGCAGCTCTGGATGCAATTGATCTGCCCCCAAGAACGGAACCGCTTGATGAACAGATGACATTTATAGAAAACATCCTGAAGAATAACAAAAAAAGGATCCTTAGCGCGGAGATCCCCGAAACCGAATCTGCTGAGGTTTTTTTTGATGCTATTGATGAACGGATAAGGCTGCTAATCGAAAAAACTTCATTTTCAGGAAATCATATTTTTCTTCTGGGCGGGATAATCATAAACTGCAGGGAAAAATTCGGTTCATTTTTTTCTCTGAGAAAAAGTGAGGTTCTGGACCCCGTTACAAAAAGACCTGTTAACCGGCTCCGGTTCTAGTATCTTGAAACTACGTCATTAAGTTCTTTTCTGCTGATATCAGGCACTAAACAATTTTCAGCAGGGTAACCAACAGGTATCAGTAAATAGGGGCGTTCATTTTCTGGTCTTTTAAGAATTTTGGACAAAAATCCCATAGGACTTGGTGTATGTGTTAATGCGCATAATCCGGCGTTATGAATTGCAGCCAGCAAAAATCCGCATGCTATTCCTACTGATTCATTTACATAATAATTCTGCTTCTTTTCCTGTGAATCGCTGTTATCATAAAGTTTCTTAAATACAATAATAAGGTAAGGTGCAATTTCCAGAAAAGGTTTGTGCCAGTCAGTGCCCAGGTATGCAAGGTCTTCCAGCCACTGTTTTTTCATCCTGCCATGATAATTCTCGTACTCCTCTTTTTCTGCTGCTTCGCGGATCAGTTTTTTCAGAGCAGGGTCTTGAACCACGCAGAAGCTCCAGGGCTGCTTATTTGCCCCTGAAGGAGCCGTTGATGCTGTCTTTACGATATTCTCAATAATTTCTATCGGGAAAGATTCTGCGGAAAACTCGCGGATGGATCTTCTATTGTTCATCGTTTCAAAAAAATCTGAGCTTGCATTAAGCATCATTTCAGTACTCAGTTTATTTATGTCATATTTTATAAACTTCCCCAATAGTTTTCCTCCTGAAATTCAGACATTTGCCGGATTGCGGCTATCTAAGATCTAATTCCTTTTTTTGTGCTTAAAAATGTAAAGTATTATGAAGGATAACACTAAAAATCCCCCTGCAATAACAGTAGTTAAATTTATATTTTCCACTCAACAGTACACTTTAATTCTTAGTTGGCTTATACCATTTTTCAAGAAAATTTATTACAGCGAAACGTACATCATTACACAGATCATTTTTATCATTGGGATTTGGTTCCGTTACTTTAACTATCCCGGGGTTATCTTTTGTCAGATAACCGAAATTGTGTTCCATGCCGCTTAATAGATAATCAGCTACAGCGGCCGAGTAAGTTTTACTATCATCAATCAGGTCATTTTTGACTTTATATCCTGCGGCTGTTTGTTCAAGTCCGTAATACTGTATATATCCGCCGCTGCCGGGCTGTGAAAATCCCGTTTCTATGATCTGTCTAAGCAATGAGCCCTTAAGTTCAACCTGCAGTATCCTTCCGCCGAAGGGAAGTACGCGTATTATATCGTATTGTGTCACCTCACCTGTGAGCTTATCATCCAGCCTAATAGCTCCGCTGTTGAAAAATGCCAGGTCAACCCCTTTGGCAGCATCAAACATTGCGTTACCTATCAGGTAACCCAATGCACATTGGGTATACCGTGTGGTTTCATCTTTTCCGTCAAGAGTATCTTTCTTCAGGTCAAAAACCATTTTCAGCGGGTCAAAACCTTTATCGTAGAATCCTTTAAAAGCGCGTGTTACCCATTCATCAACCAGCTCTTTAACCTTCGGTTCTTCGGGTATTTTTTCATCAATACTTACAAGCTCATTTTTGATTTCAAGCAGCTTATTTTGCTCATCAAAAATAAGCCTGTGAACATAAACTGTTATTGCATTGGCATCGGCTTTTGTGATAATTGTTTCGCCAACTTTGTGCAGCATGTTAACGTGTTCATGTCCGCCCATTATGAGCTTCAGCTCAGGCAACTCAGCTGCCAGTTTTTTATCTTCATCAATATTTAAATGTGTAATGCCGATAAGGTAATCAATGCTGTCTTTAATTGCATTATATGTCTTTTTTGCTGAACTGTAATAATCATTATAAGAAACATATGGCTGTTTATTCGCATCAATGCATATACCAATGACGCCAATTCTTATGGGCTGACCTTTCAAATACCCTGGTGTACGAATAATTTTACATTCAGGCAGCGCACTGTTATTCTGTTTGAAAGGAGTTATATCGCCATTATTATTTTGGAATGTATTTGACGATATCCATGTAAATTTGGATTCATTCAGCCTATCCTGAAGAACTTCATATTTATAATCAAACTCGTGGTTACCGAATGTTACAAAATCCAGACCTATAGCATTCAATACATCAACCATTTGCCTGCCGTTGATCCGTTTATCTTCGTAATTGCTTGTGCCTAGCGCGCTGGGAGAAATGAAATCACCGGAGAGTATAACAAATGTATGAGGATTGGTTTGTTTTATTTTATCAATTACGGTTTTTACGCGCGCGAGTCCCCCGTACTTACCGCCTTCAAGCGGCGCGATTTCGTACACATCGTTCATTTGTATGAATACAACCTCTGTGGTTTGCCCATAGAATGTGCATACCAGTAAAAGTAAAAATAATACTGACCTTTTTAGCATAATCTACTTTAGTTTTCGGTTCATTTAAGGATTAGGAGTTTCTTCACCGGAATCATCCGGGGAATCTTCTTTATACCAGTCTGAATCCTCATCAACATCTTTCAGCAGGTCTTTTGCGTACTCAACATCATCCGGCATCACCTGGAAATCAACAGGAAATGCGTTTATTGGTACAACGCCCTGCATATTTTCTCCTTTTGCCATGTATTTAATGCCGGCTTCATCAAGAATTGATTTAACAACAGCGATTATTGCCATGTTATCGGTCTTAAACACCGATACAAGATATTCATCATTCATATCTTCATTGCCTTCGCCGCTTTCTGAATCTATCCCGCCCGGGCTTACATTTTCGTCTTCTGCCATGATTATATTTGTTTAGTTTGATTTATATGTTTTTATTCTGAATGCAAGCATGATTGAAAATATCCCGCTGAGTATTGCGAACGCGCCAAACACCATTAGCATTACTCCCGCACCCTGTATCAGGTTGCCGGCAAGCAGGATACCGAAAATAATTGATATAACACCATTTAGTATCAACAGCCATTCATTTGTAATGACCTTGCGCATCTTAATTGCTCCAATTATGTGTATCAGACCCGATAGAATTGCCCATGCAGCTATGAATATCATAATTCCGCCCAATGCTGAAACGGGATTCAATAATACAACAATTCCCGCCCCTAAAAAGATCAATCCTTCAATTATTCTCAAGCCTTTGTTATCTGTTTCACCCAGGAAAGCCAGAGTTAGGATAAAGAATCCGGAGAGAATTGCGAAGAACGCAAAGAATGTTATGAGTGAAAATATTACAATATACGGAGATGCCAGTGCGAGGATTCCGAATACTATCGCAAGCACACCTCTTACAGCAATTAACCACCATCGTTTTTGTAATGTTTCGAGCATAGTATTATGATTTAGTTGAGCTGCTTAAATTGAATTTACATTTTACTTTAATAAAATTGAGCTATCACCGTAACTTAAGAAACGAAAATCATTATTTAAAGCATATTCATAGAGCACTTTCCAATCACTGCCAATAAATGCCGCAATCAGAAGCAAAAGCGTGCTTTGGGGCTGATGGAAATTAGTTATTATGCCTGAAAATACCTTAAAATCATACCCCGGAACAATTATAATGCCGGTCTTTCCGTAGAGGTATTTCAGGTTGTTTTGCTTCAAATATGCTATAATAGCCTCAAATGCTTTTGCGCTATCTTCGGGTTCATTTTCATAGGGCTCCCATTGACTGATATTAAGTTCACCCCCGTGATGCCTTCCCTGCAGCAACTGAACACCAAACCAGTAAAGTGATTCAATAGTGCGCATTGATGTAGTGCCAACGGCAATTATCCTGTTACTGCCGATATTTTTTGTAATTTCCTCTATCAGTTCCGGTTCAACATACAGACTTTCTGAATGCATATCATGCCCGGAAATATTTTCTGTTTTAACAGGCTTAAATGTACCTGCTCCAACGTGAAGAGTTACAAATCCGGTCTTTATATTATTATTTTTAAGTGAAGCCAATACTTCATTTGTGAAATGCAGTCCCGCTGTTGGGGCCGCAACAGAGCCTTCCGTTTCGGCATAAACGGTCTGGTAAGTTGTTTTATCATCAGGTGCTGCATCACGTTTCATATATGGCGGAAGCGGTATCTGCCCGAACATTTCGAGAATTTCAGCGAATGTAAGCTGCCCCGGCTGCCAGGTTAAATTCACAAGAAATGCATCCGCATGTTTGGAAATAAGCTCCGCTTCCAGCCGGCACTCTGTGCCGTTGTGAATCTTAACTGAACATAATTTTCCTGATTTCCATGCTTTTAGGTTTCCAACTAAACATAACCAACTGACTGAACCTTTTGTGTTTAATGCTGTAACGAGTTCAGTATTTTCAGTCGGCTCCAGTGTGAAAATTTCAATTACTTTTCCTGCGGAATTCTGAAACTTTAACCTGGCATTGATCACTTTTGTATCGTTAAATATCAGCAGTGAGTTTTTCGGTATAACATTCGGAATATTACGGAAAGTATCCTGCGAAATATTGCCTTTATTGTATATGAGTAATTTTGAGCTGTCCCGTTCTTTCAAAGGGAACTGTGCGATCTTTTCCTGGGGAAGTTCGTAGGTGTAATCTTTAATTAGTATTTCGGCGGGATTGATTTTCAAATGGCATGATAAGACTTCAAAAGTCTTGTGATAAATGAACAGACTTTTGAAGTCGGTAAAATGTTATTCTAAAGTTGATTTAATATCATTGTGTATCTTATCGACCCACATTTTATACATTTTGCCTGATGGATGGAGTCCGTCTGATGCTATCATATCAGGATCTTTAGTGCGGGATATTTCAGTAATATCGTAATACTTAATTCCCAATTTTTCGCATTCTTCTTTCTTTACACTATTATACTCATCAATTTCAGCGGCAATTTTGCCGCGTTCTTTGCCTTCGGCAAAGGGGGTTACACCCCAGTCAGGTATTGATAGCACAAACACATGCTCCTTTATACCGCCTGCATAATTAACGGCAATATCCAATAGCTGCTTCAATTCTGTCCTGTAGTTTTCTGCATCCCTTCCTCTGTACTGGTTATTCACACCAATAAGCAATGTAACAATATTAAAAGTATCGTTTACATTTTTTTCTTTAATTGCGGCAAGTAGTTCATCTGTTGTCCACCCGGTTTTGGCAATAATTAAAGGTTCGGCAATATCTATTGAATCTGAATTAAGCCTTGTTTTCAGCTGAACAGGAAAGCGTTCCGTATCACTGACCATTTCGCCAATGGTGTATGAGTCGCCTAAAGCTAAATATGTATATTTATGTTTAATTGGTGCTTCTGATATCATAAAATAAGCAGGAATTAAAATTAATAATGCAATCGCAGAGATAAATGTTATTATTTCTGCCCGTTGTTTTCCGCAAGCGCAATACATTTCAGTTCAATAGCTATAGGTGTAGGCAAACAGTTAATTTCAATGGTTGTGCGGCAGGGCTGGTTTTCTTTAAAATACTCAGCCCAAAGCCTGTTGTAAACCGGGAAATCATCCTTCATATTGGTGAGAAATACGGTAACATCAATCAGTTTATCCCACCCTGAGCCTGCCTCTTCAAGTATCCATTTTACATTCTGAAATACCGAGCGGCATTGAATTTCAATATCGTATGATACAATATTACCTTTATCATCAAGTGTAACACCGGGAATTTTTTTGGTGCCGCGCTCCCTGGGACCCACTCCCGAAAGGAACAGCAAACCACCTGCACGCCTGGCGTGCGGATACAATCCCACGGGTTCAGGGGCTTTCCCTGAATTTATTACTTCCTTATTATTTTCTGTCATTAATCCTTAAATAGATCCTTCACTTCCGGTTTTACAAAATCAGCAAATTCATTATAAGGAATTGTTATCTTAATTTCACCATCTGCGTATGATGCAATTTCGTATGGTACATAATTGAACATTATATTACCCGGTGATATCATAAAGTTCTCATTCACGGGGATAGTATCAAGAAACAAACCCGCTTCCTGCAGTGATTTTTCCTGCGGCACGCCCCGTTGTATCTTGAAATATTTTTCAAGCAGCGCCGGGAGCTTTTTTATACCTTTTTTCGTAATAACATCGTCTAAAGTCAGAACTTTTTTTCGTTTTAAGTCAAGGTTTGTAAAACCTGTTCCGTAATTTCCGTGCGCGCCGCCAGTGAATGAATAATCAAAATTTGATATCACGAACAATTTATCATTAAAAAATACGGGTATGTTAATATTCTGACTCTCAAGCGAATAGCTCCACCCATCGCCCATATCATTACGGTTAAGGTCTTTGTTATATTCCCTGAAATCTTTCAAGTATTTTTTCTTATTGGCTAACATCTGCTCACCAATTTCCGATGCGCCCGTTTTCATGTTCTTTGATTTCAGGATGTAGTTCCTGATAAACTGAGCATTTGCGTATTCATCTGCTGGCCATATGGTGCCTTCAGTGTAATTGCAGAACGGTGACTCAAGATCCTTAAAAAATCTTTCCTTGCCTTCAACATACACAAATTCAAAATAGCCGCTTTGCTTTTTATCAGCTGAAAGTGAAAAATTGAAAACTTTATTCTGCGAAGGTTTATCCCATATACCCGAAAAACTGCTGCCCTTTAATACACCTTTAAATGATTCAGAGTCATCGTATCCTGAATATGAATAGAGTGTAATTGAATCACCCTTTACATTTCCGTAAACATCCATTGGCTGTTTATATTTATCGTAATAATAAAACCCTCTAACTTCTTCACCAAACTTGACCAGGCTCATTGTAACCGGGTATGAATCAATAGTGCCGGTGAAAAGTTTGTACCAGCTTGGTTCAGCAGAATAAGTTCCGGTTACAGCGACAACAACTAACAGCAAAACAGCGATTTTTTTCATATTTTCAGCAATTTCTGCAGGGACTTTCAATTCCCAATAGTTAACAAAATTATGAATATTGTAGTGCAAAAACAATTGTAAAGTTCCGCAATTAACAAATATTTAACAGATGTATTTCCCGATTTTCATTGTTTAACCGTTTGTGTAAAGTTATTTTGCCTTTCTATAATTCAATAATACTAATATATATTAATTCTATGGGAATGAACGAAGTTTTTATCGCAGAGCTTCAGCAGGAAGCTGCAGCAACAAGAAAGTTACTTGAACGTGTACCGATGGATAAAGCTGACTGGTCTCCGCACGCAAAATCTATGAAGCTGGGCAATTTGGCCCACCATGTATCAGAGCTCCTTGGGTGGACAATGGTAACGCTTGAACAGGATGAGCTTGATTTCGCAAAATGGGAATACAAACCAGTGCTCCCTAAAACAACTGAAGAGCTTGTAAAGAATTTTGATGAGCAAATTAAAAAAGCGACAGAGTGCCTTAAAAAGGCAGATGATGCGAAGTTCATGGAAAACTGGACAATGAGGCACGGAGAAAATATATTCTTTACCCTCCCCAAAGCTGCAGTATTACGTTCGTTTGTATTTAACCATGAAGTGCATCACCGCGCACAGCTTGGTGTATACTTAAGGCTGCTTGATATTCCATTACCCGGTATGTACGGACCAACAGCTGATGAAACAAATATGTAATTTGATGCAATAATGGATATCCGCGCGGAAGTATTAAAGGAGCATTCCAAAAAACAGGTATTAAAAATAGCTGCCTGGATCGGTAATGATGAAGACCGGTTCAGGCAGTTCTTATTTATTTTTCTGAATGATGAGTACCGTGTAGTTCAGCGTATTTCATGGGTATTATGCGCAGTTGCTGAAGAACACCCAAATCTTGTTGAAAAAAATATCGGCAGGATAGTTAAAAAGCTGGATGAAAAAGATATTCACGTTGCCGTAAAAAGAAATGTTATACGGGTTCTGCAGTTCCTGAAAATACCCGTTAAACACAGGGCCAGGGTATTTGATCACTGTATAAATTATATAGCTGACCCGAATGAAACAATTGCTGTACGTTGTTTTGCCATGACCGTTGCCGCAAAAATCACAAAACAATACCCTGATCTTCTGGGTGAACTGGAACAAACTATTACCCTGCTGAAGAAAGATTCCACTCCGGGTTTAAAGGCAAGAGCTAAGAAAGTTCTGAAGGATCTTGAAAAAATCGGGACAAAGTCTTCATAGCATATTCGCAATTTCGCGGGCAATATAGCTGGATAGCGCTATACCCATACCGTTACAGCTTAATGCGGCAATTGCATTACTATCAATAACTCTAATTTCAGGCAGCTTATTTTCGGTGAATCCCATTATTCCCGTCCATTTATCAGCAATTTCATATTCCACACCGGGCAGTATCATATTATCAAGTTTACTTACCAGGTCAATTATTATCTTTTCATTAAAACTGAACTCATATGACTCTTCCGCGGAAAAGTCCATATTCCTGCCGCCTCCGATTATCACTCTGTTACCGTAATTTCTGAAATAATAATATCCCTCATCATAATGGAAAATTCCTCTTAAATTGAGGTTCTTTATTTCATTTGTAATTAATACCTGTCCCCTGCCCGGTTTTACTGATGGTGATGGCACGATCTGATTCATGAATGCATTGGCACAAATAATTACTTTTTCAGCAGAGAAAGTAATTTGTTCATATAAGACCGAGTGCCATACACTCACTTTCCCCCCACTGAACTCTTTTACCTCGGCACCGTTGAGTATCTGTATTCCCAGAAACTGAGCATACTTAATGAGGGTCTTCATCATTTCACCTGTATCTATCTGCGCTTCAAAAGGTGAATAAATAAGGTGTGATACAAGTTTTGTATTGAAGCCGAATTCCATAATTTTACTATCGGCAACTTCAAACACATCTTTACCGAATATCTCCCTTAAAAGATCATTCACCCCATCCATTTTTCTTATTGCGGTTGAGCGCGTTGTATCAATAAGGTCATACCCGCCGTATGAGTGATAACCGATCTTATTTTCTGATAACCTTTCTTTAAGGTAGTTAATGCCGGCCCATCTTTTTTCAACAAGGCTGAGTGTTTCTGCTTCACCTTTTAACTTAATATCCGCAAGTATTTCCGTAAGCGAACCAAAGCACAGGAATCCCGCATTTTTGGTGCTTGCACCTGTTGGCAGAATGCCGCGCTCAAGCACTAGGATATTCTTTGCGGGAAATCTTTCTTTAATTTCGCAGGCAGTTGAAAGTCCAAGTATACCGCTGCCAACGATAATTATATCGTAATTAAGAAACGAGTTTTTTTCCCAGAAGGAAAGCATCAGTCTTCAAACTCCTCGTCTTTTTCTATCTTATCTTTCCTTCTGCGCTGTTCAAGCTCATCATCTTCTTTGCTCTGCTCTGAGCGGTAGATCATTTCCATGGAAGGTGAAAAAACTTTTAGCCTGTTATAAAATTTCGTTGCAAACACAGTGCCATCGGGCAGAACCGCGATGGTATCTTCTTCATGAAGCAGTCCGCCCTCTCTTAGATCAGTTACAATGGTTTCAAAGCTATCGGTTGATGTGTGATACCTGATTATCCTGGTGTTTGACTTATCGTCAGTTCCAATAATATAAATATAGCCCCTTTCATCCTGGCAGGGGCGGCACTCTTTATAATTCAAAGGAATATATTTAGACCAAACCTGTGTTCCCGATAGCTCATACTTTGCAAGCTCGCCATCACTTGAGCTTCTATCAAGCATATACAAATAGCCGTCAAGCCCTATATTCATATAGGTGAAATCTCCATTGATCTTTTTAGGGCTTGAACCCACATCCTTTACGTACGGTGCCCATTCACCATCTCCTTCGGGAATATCATCTCCGATGCCGGAACCGAAGAGTCCGAATTTCTTTGATTCCCACAATTCAACACGCTCGCCATCTTCATTGAATCTCGCGAAAACGTGATTGATATT
>JBHEKV010000110.1:0-21817 GCA_041859235.1 Ignavibacteria bacterium
TTTTGCAAGGCTGCCTTTGGTTTTCAGGTTAGATGAAAAAAGTGTGTATTTCTCCTTTGATTCATCTTCAGCCTTTGTAATAAGCTGTGCAAGCTCTGTCTCAGCAATTACTTTAATTTTATACGAAGCGAGGTCATTTGATATTAAAGCAATCAGTTTCGGGTCAATATCATTATCTTTCTTTGAAAGTATTACGGATGTTACAGTGGGAAAATCCACGCTAAAGCTTTTAACCCGCTCGTGGATCGCTTTCTCATCCATAGAGGAATTAAAATCTGTTTCGTAATTTTCTTTTCCTCCAATTGTCAGATTAATAATGACATCCTTTTTGCTGTGAAGCAGCTTATTCTGCAGGTCAATTTCATCCAGGTTCCTGGGGAAAACAAAACTGAATTCGCTTTTGTTGATAAGGTATTTATCTATATCTTCATTTGAGTATTCCATAATATTATTAATTATTACACATACTATCGCGCTTTCCCTGTGTATCTTATCAGAATGTGAAATATTCAGTTTTGCAAGAGGCAGTTTGTTTGCTGAATCAGGGTTGTTCACACTGATAACAATATCTTTTGTGATAATATCTTCATTTACAGATGAACCCAGTCCAAGACTGTTGAAATATCCGGTTAGGTCAGCATTTACTTCAATAGATGTAAGATCTGTTGGGATAACAATATTTTTAACAAAAAGCTCTGCGGGATTTTGAGTAATTTTACCGGCTTTTTTCTGTGTTTTTGGATCACCTGTACTGCCTGAAACTTCGTTCTTGATCCATTCATTCTTTATCCCAAAGTTCTTTAGAACAGAATCAATACCCGGGGAGAGGCTATGTCTCAATTGTTCAATAGTTTGCCTGCCGGATGTTTTATTTTCATCATTGCTAACAATAATATTGCCGGAAGGGTCATTTTCAGGTGATGTTTCGTTTTTGAGCACATATTTTGATATCAAAAGGACTGAAGCTACCACCACAAGCGCAGCAATTACCACTACTTTATTACGGAACGATTTAAAGAAATCTTTTATTTTAGATATTATCAAATAATTAGCTGGATTTACTACCAAATTAATATAAATATGGCAGTTTTATATGACTAAAAATATTTATATTTTGTCATTAATACTACATAATTTTCAATCTTAAACCATAAAAAGGGAGATTTAACAAAATGGAACCAATTCCTGTAATGCGGGAGAGTTTTTCGGAAGTGCAGGATTCTGCAAGAACATTTATTTTAAAGGTATATGTTTGGATGACAGTTGGTCTCATGATTACTGCTGTTGTATCAATTGCTCCATTCCTTATCTTTACAGAAACACAATTCATGAACCTGATATCAGAATATATATTTGTTTTTTACGGGTTAATGATATTTGAGCTTCTCATTGTGTTTGGTCTTTCTTATGCAATTAATAAGATACCGGCGATCTTGGGATTACTTGTGTTCCTGTTCTATTCATTCCTGAACGGGGTCACACTCTCACCAATATTTCTTATCTATACAGGGTCATCAATATTCTCAACTTTCCTTATTTGCTCAATGATGTTCGGCGGTACAAGCATATTAGGATTCATCACAAAAATGGATCTATCAAAATTTGGCGCATTTTTAACAATGGCGCTGATCGGGCTTATAGCTGCAATGGTTGTGAATCTGTTCTTAAACAGCAGTATGATGAGCTGGATTATTTCACTTATCGGTGTGATATTATTTGTGGGACTTACAGCTTACGATACTCAGAAGATCAAGAAAATGGCTGGCGGAATTGATGCGGCATCAGAAGACGGGAAAAAAGCATCTATTATGGGGGCGTTGACATTATACCTGGATTTCATAAATCTTTTCCTTTTCTTGCTGCGTTTACTTGGAAGAAGAAACTAATTAACTAACTATATTATATTAATGATCAAAAACTTAAAATTACTGCTGATTCTCTCGTTTTTCGCGGCGGCGCAGGTTTACCCGCAGGTAAACTTTGTTAATGCGTTTCCAAATCTTTCATTTTCACTCCCCTTGTTCTTAACTCACGCAGGTGATGGCACCAACAGGATATTTGTTGTTCAGCAGCGCGGAATCATAAAAGTGTTCCCCAATGATTCTATGACGACAAACGTTCAGAATTTTATAGATCTTTCAAACATTGTAAGCTCATCGGGCAATGAAAGAGGTTTACTTGGACTTGCTTTCCACCCGAATTATTCATCCAACAGATATTTCTTTGTCTATTATACCAGGCAAAGCGACGGGGCGCTCAGAATATCGAGATTCACAACTCAATCAGGCAACCCAAATAAAGCAGATTCATTGAGCGAGCTGAATATGCTCACAATTGCCCACCCAACATACTCAAATCATAACGGAGGATGCCTGATGTTCGGCGGCGACGGGTATCTGTACGCCGGCACCGGTGATGGCGGTTCGGGAGGTGACCCGAACGCAAATGCGCAGAATGTAAATGTTCTGCTTGGTAAAATTTTGAGAATTGATATCAATACTCCCAGCGGAGGTAACAATTACAGTATTCCTCCAACAAATCCTTTTGCAGGCGGCGGCGGAGCGCCGGAGATCTATGCTATCGGAATGAGAAACCCGTGGAGATTTTCACGTGATGCTGTTACAGGCACTATCTATTGCGGTGATGTAGGCCAGGATGCCTGGGAAGAAGTAGATACACTTGCAGTTGGCAAAAATTACGGCTGGAGATGTTACGAAGGAAACCATACTTTCAATACTTCCGGCTGCGGACCAATCGGGAACTATACTTTTCCAATTGCCGAGTATCCAAACTCAGGCTCTGATATTTCAATTACCGGCGGTTATGTTTACCGGGGTGCCCGGGTGCCATGGCTTGTTGGCAGATACATTTATGCTGATTATGGCAGCCGAAAAGTATGGAAGCTTCTTCTTAGCGGCGGCGCTGTTAGTGAAAATTCAGTAATAGGTGTTGCCCCGCAGGGTGTGCCTTCATTCGGGGTTGACCAGAGCAATGAGCTATACATAGTTGGCTCAAGCGGAACGATTTTTAAACTGCAGGATGCTCTCATAGGTGTTCAGGGTACTTCTGGTGAAATACCAAACGGATTCTCTCTGGAACAGAACTATCCTAATCCGTTCAATCCAGCAACTAATATTTATTACAATGTAGGCAAGACCAGTGTTGTAAACATTTCAGTTTACGACATGACCGGTAAAGAAGTTGCGGTGCTTTTAAATGAATCAAAACCTGCAGGCAGGTATTCGGTTGAATGGAATGCAGCCAATATGCCAAGCGGAGTATATTTCTATAAATTGACAATTAACGGCAGCCAGTCAATTGAAAAGAAAATGGTTTTGGTGAAATAATTATGTAGTATAATCCGGCTACTAATCAAAAAGCGTTTCGATGTACGAAACGCTTTTTTTATTATGCATTAATTTGTATTTTACATTTGTATGAAATTATTAATGAACAAAATACTCTATGCTGCTGCTTACATATTGTTAGGTACGTGTATTTTTTCACAGGCTTACAATACTGATACACTTATTACTGGCCTTCCCAGACCGGTATCATTTTCATTTATGCCTGCAAATAAAATAATTATTACTTTAAAGGATAGTACAGCAAGAGTATATGACCAAAATGGATCATTCCTGAAAACTTTCTGGAATTTTAAAGACTCGCTATATTCAGCAGGGCAGGAAAGCGGAGTTCTTGGAGTTTGCGTTGACCCGAATTTTAATTCAAATCATTATTTGTATATCTATTATACTCACTTAACACCGGCTTCTATCCGCGTTGTCAGGTTCACGGAAAGCAACAACTCAGGAACTAACCCTGTTGTGATCCTGAACATATTACAGGCCCAGTCAGGGATTCATTATGGGGGGAATATGCACTTTGGCCGTGACGGAAAACTCTACATATCGGTTGGCACCGGAGGTAATAATACAGACGCTCAATTGTTAACAACACCAAGAGGGAAAATTCTGCGTATCAATAGCAATGGCTCAATTCCAGCTGATAATCCGTTTTATGATGACGGGAATCCGCTTACGGGAAAAGACGACAGAATTTGGGCTTATGGTTTAAGGAACAGTTTCGATTTTTGTTTCAGCCCTTTTAATGATTCACTCTACGCGACAGAAAATGGTAATTCAGTTGATGAAATAAATTTTATCAGGAAGGGGAAGAACTACGGCTGGCCTGTTTGTGAAGGATATTGCTCGCCCTACATTGATTCTTTAAAACAACCTATGTATGCACTGAATGGTTATGTTCCAACAGGCATAATAATATATAACGGCACCCAATTTCCATCTTTATCCGGAAAGGCTATTTTTGGCAGTTATAGTTTCCAGTCATTGTACATGGGCGCATTAAATGCTGTTTTGGATTCAATTATTTCGGTTTCACCATGGGCAATAACTGGGAGGGCAGTATCAATTAGCCAGGGGAGTGACGGAAATATTTATGTACTTAAGTACGGATTTACTAACGAAGGAGCGTTTTTGAGGATAAAACCTTATGAAACAGGATTGGGTCAAAATGAAGAACCGGTAAGATTCCGATTATCTCAAAACTATCCAAACCCGTTTAATCCTGTAACCAGTATCAAGTATGAAATTCCCAAAAGCAGACAGGTAACCATTAAAATATACAATACATTGGGAATGGAAGTAACCACACTGGTTAATGAAACTGAACAACATGGAAGTTACGAAGTAACTTGGGATGCATCAAACTTTCCAAGCGGTGTATATTTTTATGAACTGAGTGCGGGCGAATATACTGAACGAAAGAAGATGGTTTTGATAAAATAAAATATGTAGCACCGACAATTTTCAAACTAAAACATTCAGATGTATTGTAAGCTTTTTTATTAGATTGAATAATATGTATTTCTAAAACTATCAATATAACTATGAGAAAATTAGTACTTGCCTGGTATATCATTTCGCTGAATTCATTTTCTTTTTCTCAAAATTACTTGATTGATACTTTGTTAATGGGGATGAACCAGCCAATTGATTTTGCACTGATACCAAACACTTCAAAAGTCATTATAACACATAAATTTGCCGGAGCATCAGTATATGACATAAATACTCATACTTATGTTTCTAATTTCTGGAACTTTACTGATACATTAACTGCCTGCAGTGAAAGAGGAGTTCTTGGTATATGTTTAGACCCTGATTTTATAATAAACCACTTTGTCTATGTATACTATGTCCATTCAAATCCACCTAACACAAATACTGAACTGAAATTCAGAATAGTTAGGTTGACTGAAAACAATAATATTGGTACAAACCCATTTATTGTATTTGAACACCCAGATCCAAGTTCTTCTTGTTTTCATGTTGGTGGTTATGTAAGGTTCAGGCCTTCAGAGCCGGACAAAATTTACTTGCAAATTGGTGCAAGAACTTTTTCTGATGCACAAACTTTGACCAATCCCAGGGGCAAAGTACTTCGTGTAAATAAGAACGGGACGATTCCAACTGATAATCCCTTTTATGATGACGGTAATCCGTTTACCGGAAATGATGACAGGATATGGGCTTATGGTTTCAGAAATGGTTTTGGAATGTGTTTTGGCCCGAATGATTCTATGTACGAAACAGATAACGGAGAATGGAATTATGACGAAGCCAATTATGTAACAAAAGGAAAAAATTACGGAGCAGCATTTTGTGAAGGATATTGCAATCCCTATAATCCAATATATAAAAACCCCATGGGTCAGTTTGGGATTCCGCAGCCTGTTTTGCGTTTACCTGCATTAACCGGTTTACTGGTATATACGGGTAGTCAGATGCCTTGGTTAACAGGTAAGCTTTTATTAGCTTCAAATAATATGAATGCGGAATCTTATATCTATCAGTGTAATTTTAATTCTTCAAAAGATAGTATTATAAGCAGTTCTATGATGATGGATATGAAACAAATAACTACTTTAGCACAGGGGTCTGATGGATATATTTATGCTTTAAACGGAGGCTATACTGCTAATGGAAAATTGTTTCGGATTAAACCTGATCTGACAGGAATAAGCAATAACAATGTACCTGTAGGATATAAACTTGAACAAAATTATCCAAACCCATTTAATCCTGTAACCAGTATTAAATATGAAATTCCTAAAAGCAGCCTGGTAACCCTGAGAATCTATAATACACTTGGAATGGAATTAACCACTCTCGTAAACGATACTAAACAAAAGGGAAGTTACGAGGTAACTTGGGACGCATCAAGATTCCCAAGCGGTGTATATTTTTATGAACTGAGTGCGGGCGAGTTTACCGAACGAAAGAAGATGGTTTTAGTGAAATAGGATACAATCTACAGAGACGCATTACATGCGTCTGCTTTGATTGCCAAGACGCGAGTATCGCGTCTCTACAAAGCAGATATTTGCCTGCCGTATTTATGGCAGGCTTTTTGTTTTTATTTTGGGTATTTTTGTTAAATATTATGGAAAATTCAGGAAAATTTAAGAGAATTTTAGTTACTGCAGCTTTACCGTACACTAACGGTGATATACACCTTGGCCACATTGCAGGGGCATACCTTCCGCCGGATATGTTTGTACGTTACTTGAGACTGGCAGGTTATGACGTAGTATTTATCTGCGGTTCAGATGAGCACGGAACTGCTATTGAAATGTCCGCAATTAAAGAAGGCGTATCACCACAGGTTATTATAGATAAGTATCATTTTGCAAATAAAAAAGCCTATGAAGATCTTGGTATAAAGTACGATATTTATTCCCGTACTTCAACGGATACTCATAAAAAAACCTCACAGGATTTCTTTAAGGTATTATATGATAAGGGGCTTCTGTACCAGAAAACAGAAAAACAACTTTACTCTGAAAAGGAAAAACGGTTCCTTGCCGATAGGTTCGTGGTTGGTACTTGCCCCGTATGCGGATTTGAAGAAGCAAGGGGTGATGAATGTGAAAACTGCGGAAGCGCACTATCACCGCTTGAACTTAAAAATCCACGCTCTACTATAACAGGCGATACGCCTGTTGTAAAGGAATCAACTCATTTTTATTTTCCGCTAAACAAATACCAGGGCGAGCTTGAAAAATGGATCAATTCACACAGCGAGTGGAAACCCAATGTTGTGAATTACTGCAAAGGCTGGTTCAAAACCGGGCTGCAGGATAGGGCCATAACAAGGGATCTTGACTGGGGAGTACCCGTTCCGCTTGAAGGCTTTGACGGCAAGGTTATCTACGTATGGTTTGAAGCACCGATAGGGTATATATCAATTACCAAAGAGCTGTTTGAGCAAAAAGGTGATCCTGAAGGTTGGAAGGATTACTGGTGCAGGGAAGACACAAGGCTCGTTCATTTTGTAGGCAAAGATAATATTATATTCCACGCTATATTTTTCCCGGCCATGTTGATGGCGCATGGTGATTTCATCCTGGCGGATAATGTACCGGCCAATGAATTTCTTAATTTTGAAGGCGGTAAGCTCTCAAAAAGCAGGGGCCACTCAATTGCAGTAAAAGATGCAGTTGCAAGGTTTAACCCCGATAGCGTAAGATATGCAATAGCTACAAGCCTGCCTGAAAATAAGGATTCTGATTTTTACTGGAAGGATCTGCAGGCCAAGAATAACAATGAGCTTGGAGCTATTTTGGGGAATTTTGTAAACCGTACTTTTGTATTTGCCGAAAAATATTTTGATGGTATTATACCTGAGGCCGCAGGATATCATGACATAGACAAAAATATTATTAACAGCATAAAATCATATACATCAAGTATTGCATCTTATTATGAAAATTACAAATTTAAGGATGCTGTAAGTGAATCTATGAACCTCGTCCGTGAAGCCAATAAGTATTTTAACGATACAGAGCCCTGGAAGGTAATAAAAGATGATAAACCCCGGTGCGGTACAATTATAAACACTTGTCTGCAGCTTTGCAGAAGCTTTGCGATACTTTTTAATCCGGTACTGCCGTTCACATCCGAAAAGCTGTTCAGAATGCTGAACATTACTTCAGAGGGTGAAACATGGCCGGCAGCTTCTGAATTGAAGCTTTCAGCAGGACATAAGCTTAACAAACCTGAGATACTTTTCACAAAGATTGAAGATTCTGAAATTGAACAATAAAGTTTACTAAGTAATAAAAAAACATTAATGAACGATAATTATTCATACACATTCGGCAAAAAGGTTTACGATTTGAGCGCAAGAACCCATGTTATGGGTGTTTTAAATGTTACCCCGGATTCATTTAGCGATGGCGGCAGATTTATGAATGCCAAGGATGCGATAGAGCACGGCAGAAATATGGAAAAAGCGGGTGTTGATTTTATTGACGTAGGCGGTGCATCTACCAGGCCCGGCGCGGAGGAAGTCTCGGCTGATGAGGAGTTAAAACGCGTGATCCCGGTTATTACGGCTCTTTCTAAAGAGGTGAGTATTCCGGTTTCAGTTGATACATATCGCGCCGAAGTTGCTGATGAGGCTTTGAAAGCCGGAGCACTGATTGTTAATGATATAAGCGCTTTTGCATTTGATGCTGCAATGGCTGAAACAATAGCCAAACATGGTGCCTCCGCAATTGCTATGCATATCAAAGGTACTCCAAAAGATATGCAGAATGACCCGCAGTATGTTGACCTGATGTCGGAGATAATTTCATACTTTGAAAATGTTGCATGGAAAGCAAATGTTGCAGGAATTAAACAGGTTATTATTGATCCCGGCATCGGATTCGGAAAAACCGTCGAACACAATCTTCAGATAATAAAGAATCTAAGCGATTTGAAAAGACTTGATACACCAATCATGGTTGGTGTATCCAGGAAAAGTATGATAGGAAAAATATTGAGCACTGAGGATGTAAATGACAGGCATGAAGGAACAATAACGCTTAATACAATAAGTGTACTGAACGGTGCGCATATCATTCGTGTTCATGATGCTCTGGAGGGAGTCAGGACAGCCAGAATGATAGACGCTTACCGGCGAGCTTAGAAGAATCTTTTCATAGATTTCCAAAAAACCCATTGACAATGTCAATGGGTTTTTTGTTTTCATTCCATCCGGATTTCTGTTCATCCGTTCTGTACCGTCAAGCCGTTATTTAGTCTAATATCACTAAACAAGCTATAAAAAACTCTTGCTATCACAAACAATTAAATGTATGTTTACAGAAAATAGTTAGTAGATTTCGTTATCATTAATAGTATTATTCAGTAGTATAAATCAGTATATAATTTCTTTTAGGGGGAGAAATTTTATGAAAAGATCTACTTTTTTTATTATTGTGTTCTTCATTTTAGCATGTGTTAAGCTATATTCTCAGCCTTACGGATGGTTCACTCAAGCCAGCGGAACCGGAAATAATTTGAATGGTGTATACTTTGCCAGCAATACAACAGGTATTGTAGTAGGTCAATCAGGTACTATTTTGCGGACAGTAAACGGCGGCAGCAATTGGTCAGCAGTCTCAAGCGGAACAAATGTGCATCTCTTTGCAGTGTATTTTATTGATGCCAATACAGGATGGGTAGTTGGTGATGTTGGTGTAATACTTAAGACAATAAATGGCGGATCATCCTGGAGCTCTCAGCCAACAGGTGTTGGTTACCAGCTTCGCTCAATTAGTTTTATTAACGCTAATACCGGGTTTGCTGCCGGATGGTATGGAACTTTTCTCAGAACAACAAACGGGGGTGCAAACTGGGTATCATATTCAACCGGTTTAACCACAAATCTTACGAGCGTGAATTTTGCAGATGCTAATAACGGTTTTGCAGCCGGTCAATTCGGCAAACTTATACGTACAACTAATGGCGGTGTTAACTGGGTAGAGATCTCCAGCGGAACCACCGCTCAGATTGAGAAGGTGAATTTTACCGGCACTAATGAAGCAGTGATAATTGGGGAAGGTGGATTCATAAGGAAATCAACTAACCTGGGAAATAATTGGGCTGTGCAGTCCAGCGGAACGAGCAACTGGCTTTATGCAAATTCAGTAAAGAATCAGAATTTCTATATACTGGTTGGCGATTACGGAACGATCAGGAAAACATCCAATGGCGGAACCAACTGGTACAGCCAGGTAAGCAATACGTCATCACTACTAAGCGCGGTATCATTTGTAGATACAAATACCGGCTGGGCAGTTGGTATTAATGGTACTATAATCAAAACAACAACCGGCGGATGGCTGCTTCCCGGTGCTGCTTCACTTACTTCTCCTGCAAACGGCGCTACTTGTTTCAGTACAACAGGTACTTTAGATTGGTCAGATGTTTTTCCGCCTGTGTGCAACTATCGCCTACAGATAGCTACGGATCAGAATTTTACAGGTATTATTTATAATGTTGCAGGCATAAACAGTTCACAATACGTAATGCCGCCCGGAATTCTGCTTAATAATACATTATATTACTGGCGCGTTAAGGCAACTAATTTTGTAGGTGAAAGTGCAAGCTGGTCAAGCGTTCGCAACTTCCGTACAGCAGTTCCCGAAGTCTATGCACCAAATCTTCAGCTTCCTGCCAATAATTCGACAGTAATAATTACACCGCTGCTTCAATGGGATACAATTGCAATAGCATCTTCATACAGGGTTAGAATCGCAACCGATACAGGTTTTACTAACCTGGTTCTTGATTCAAATAATATAATTAACAGAAGAATAACTGTTCCCGCCGGCAGGCTGAATCCGAATGTCAGATACTATTGGAAAGTGTTATCATCCAATGTATGTATGTCCAGTCCATATTCATCAAGGTGGAGCTTTACAACGGCATTAACGGGGTTGATACAAAATGAAACAGAATTGCCGGTTAATTTTAGTCTGTATAATAATTATCCAAATCCGTTTAACCCTGTTACAACAATAGCTTTTGATATTCCAAAACAATCAGATGTCAGACTTTCAATATATAATCTGCTTGGAGAAGAAGTCACTTCTGCCGTAAATCAGAAACTGGCAGCCGGAAGGTATATTTATTCATGGAATGCCTCCAATTTCAGCAGCGGTTTATATATATACAGAATTGACGCTGCTGCAGATGATGGTGAAAATTTCTCAAAAACATACAAAATGGTTTTGGTTAAATAAAATGTTAAAATAAATTAATTATTCTTCAACAATTGATTCATTAAATCTAAGGGGGGGGAAAAATGAAAAAGATAATTACAGCCGCAGCACTAATGCTGATGTTAATTTCTTCGATTTCATTTGGACAATTGGTAACAAAGGTATTAACATACAACGGTCCGGGGAACCAGATCGATAAATGTACGGGCATTACCCAGGATAATTTCGGTTATGTGTACGCAACCGGTATTAGCTGGGGTTCAAATTCAACAAAAGATGATTATGCCACTATTAAGTTTGGGGAGGACGGAGATTTTATATGGGCAGTAAGATATGACGGACCCGGGCATAATATTGATAACGCTACAGCCATTACAATTGATAATGCGGGGAATGTTTACGTAACCGGGTGGAGCCGCTCGGGGGGAGATTACGGCACCGAAGATTATTGTACAATAAAGTATAACAATAACGGCCAGCAGCTTTGGGTCGCAAGATATGATGGTGCTGTTGGCAATGACTGTTACTATTATGATTACGCAAACGCAATAGTTGTTGATAATGCAGGAAATGTTTATGTAACCGGCGAGAGTTGGGGTAATGATAATCTAAACGGCGACTACCTTACGGTTAAGTACAATTCAAACGGTGTAGTTCAGTGGGCTAAAAGATATAATGGCCCTTCAAGTAAAAATGATAAGGCTATTTCTATAGGACTTGATGCTTCAAACAACGTATACGTAACCGGTGCTTCAGAGCAGCAGGGCAAAGGTTATGATTACGTTACTGTAAAATACAATGCAGCGGGCTCACAGCAGTGGGCAGCAAGGTACGATGGACCTGCATACCTGAATGATATAGCTTCTGAATTGAAAGTAGACGCATTGGGAAATGTTTTTGTCACCGGTTCATCACATGGGGGTAACAGCAAGCTTGATTACACGACAATAAAATACAACACAGCCGGGCAACAGCAGTGGCTGAAAAGATATACAAATTCACCTATTAATGATACTGATGCTGCAACGGGAATAGACGTTGATGTTTATGGTAATGTGTATGTTACCGGTTATAGCAAAGCTTCGGGTGCTGCCAGTTACGATTACGTTACAATTAAGTATAAGGGTGCTGATGGGACCCAGATGTGGCTTAACCGTGCTGACGGAGGACTTACTGACAAAGCATGGGATATTAAAGTGATTTACAAACCGTGTGTATCATCACAGGGTTCACTTGGAGGCGGTAATGATATTCCCTGCTGGGATGTTTTCGTATATGTTTCAGGAGAAAGTAAACTCGGTTCCGGTAATGATTTTCTGACCTATGGATACGGGGAAAACGGAAACCAACGCTGGTTTAACAGATTTAACGGGCCGCAAAGCGGCAATGACGCCGCAAACAGCATTTCTGTTAAGGCAAATTACCCGGTAATATACGCAGGCGGTGTTTTTGCCAATGATTATGGTGTGATCGGAATAATTGAGTTAACAAGAAACGGTTCCTCTGACTTTAAGGGACTTTCCAACAATTATCCCAATCCGTTCAATCCAACTACCAGCATTAATTATAATATCAGCAAAGAATCTTCGGTCAGGATAAATGTGTTTGATATTCTCGGAAGAAATGTAGCTAATCTTGTTGATGAGAAGAAACCTGAAGGAAGTTATTCAGTTACTTTTGACGCTTCGGAGCTCAATAGCGGAGTCTATTTCTACAGGATCGAAACAGATTACGCCTCAGAAACAAAAAAGATAGTTTTGGTTAAGTGATCTCACATTAAAATACCTCCGATTGAATTTTCCCAATGAATTTGGGGAAGCTCTTCGAATAAGGCGTTTCCTGGAATGGAGGAAACGCCTTTTGTTTTGGTATTATTCTGTTACTACAAAGTTTGAATAATTTTACTTATATTTGTTAGATTTTGTATAAAATTTGGGCAATTTAAGCTGTTTTTGCGACTTTATGAGCATTAAGATCAATATTGGTTCTTTAAATGACGGCTCACAAATCCTTGATATTACCAGTGATGCAAAAGAGTTAGGGCTGCAGGAAGGTTTTGTTAAAGATCCTTTAAATATTAAATTAGACCTTTTTAAAACTACTCACCAGCTTGATATAAAAGCATGTATTCAGGGAATTATTTTTCTTGAGTGTGACAGGTGTCTCGAGAATTTCGAAAAGGCGTTTACCGCTTCTTTTGAACTGGTTTTTGTTCAGCAGTCTCTGAGAGAAGAAGCGATCAATGAAGATTACATAAGGACTTACAGCCCGCATATGAAATCGGTTGATATAACTACCGATATAAAAGAAGCCGTTATATTGACTGTACCGATGAAAAAACTACCTGATGAAAAACCCGATGGTTCATGTTCCTGGTGCGGAAGGTCGAAGGATTTCTGGAAAGATATTCTGGTTGAAAAGAATGATGATGATGATGATGAATAGAGAAATTAAAAAATACTGAAAAACAAGTTTCAAATAAACAAGAGAAGATAATTAATAACTAAGCAATAGATAAAATAAAGGTGATATAATGCCAAATCCAAAACGCAAACATTCCAAAACAAGAGGAAGAAAAAGAAGAACTCATTATAAAGCAAGCGTGCCAAGCACTATGGCTTGCCCGAATTGCGGCGAAACAAAATTAATGCATAGGGTTTGCCCAAGCTGCGGATTTTATGATAACCGCTCTATAGTAATTCCAAAGAAGTAATTACCGTAAGGAATTAGTTTCAAGCAGTTATTCTTTTTACCAGCAGCTTTAAGCAAAAGTAATACAACAGTATAAATTTAACTAACGACCGGTAATTTGAGCAAAGGGGCAACGGAAAAGATCACCATTTCCCTGGACGCAATGGGTGGAGATAATGCTCCTGTTAATGAAGTGGCAGGAGCAATTGAAACTGTGCGCAGCAATGATGGCATTAATATCACGCTTGTTGGCAAAGCCGGTTTGATCAATGAAGAACTCAAAAAATTCTCTTACGATAGCTCAAGAATAAAAGTTCATAATGCCGAAGATGTTATCTCCATGGACGAAAGTCCTACAGATGCAATTCGTAAAAAGCCTGATTCATCACTTGTTTCGGGGCTTAAGCTATGCAAATCAGGAGAAGCGGATGCATTCATAAGCGCAGGTAATACCGGCGCGGTCATGGCGGCATCACTGTTTACCCTTGGCAGAATTGCCAATGTTAACAGACCTACAATCGGTTCAAGATTCCCCACCGAGCGCGGCATCACAATGGTATTTGATGTTGGTGCAAATGTTGACTGTAAACCGCTCAACCTTCTTCAATTTGCTGTAATGGGTTCGGTGTTCGCTAATCATATTTACGGAATTGATAATCCGAAAATTGGATTGTTGAGCGTAGGTGAGGAAAAAACCAAGGGTGATACGGTCACTGTGGAAACATATGAACTGCTTGAAAAGAGCGGGCTGAATTTTATTGGCAATGTTGAAGGCCGCGATATTATGAAAGGTACTATAGATGTTATAGTATGTGATGGCTTTACGGGCAATATTGTACTCAAATTTGCTGAGAGCGTATTGAGTCTGCTCAAAACAAAGTTCAGAGATTACGCCGACAAAGGATTTGTGAATAAGCTTAAAGTGGGGATGGCATACGGCACACTTAAAGATATATTAAAAGATTTTGATTACCAGGAGTACGGCGGGGTTCCGCTGCTTGGAGTAAACGGAATCTCAATAATCGGGCACGGCAGATCTTCACCGCGCGCGATAATGAATATGGCTATAAGGGCCGAACAAATGGCGAGAGCAGGCATTAATGATATTATTGCCGAAAAGATCAAAGATATCAAAGATTATACAGCGCAGGCTGAATGAAAAAATTTTTCAAGAACGAAAATTAAAATTTTTATATTTATTTATGACTAAAATCAGGGCTGCTATTACGGCAGTTGGTCACTATGTACCCGAGACAGTGCTGACCAACGCGGATATGGAAAAGATTGTTGAAACAAACGATGAATGGATTAAAACAAGAACCGGCATCAGCGAAAGAAGAATACTCACAAACGGTGAGCCAATGTCTTTTATGGCTGTTGAAGCGATAAAAATGCTGCTGGAAAGGCGCAAAATTACTGCAGATGATATTGATCTTATTCTTGTTGGTACTGTTACACCCGATATGCTCTTCCCTTCAACTGCATGCGTGATACAGGAAAAGATCGGCGCATCAAAAGCATGGGGATTTGATGTCCTCGCAGCCTGCTCTGGCTTCATTTTTACTCTGGTAGCAGGAATGCAGTTTATTGAAAGCGGGATGTATAAAAAAGTACTGGTAGTAGGTGCTGATAAAATGAGTACCATTACTAATTTTAAGGACAGGAACACATGTGTTCTGTTTGGCGATGGTGCAGGCTGCGTTTTGCTTGAACCCGCAGAAGACCCGGCATTCGGAATTATGGATACTATCATGCACGTTGATGGCAAGGGAGGCAAGTATTTGAATATGCTTGGCGGAGGCAGCCTGAACCCTGCCTCACATGAAACTGTTGATAAAGACTGGCATTACGTTTATCAGGAAGGCAAACATGTATTCATGGATGCTGTAAAGGGTATGGCTGATGTTTCACATGAAATAATGGTCAAAAACAGTTTAGGATCAGATGATATTTCATATCTCGTTCCTCATCAGGCAAATATGCGTATACTTACCGCGTGTGCAAACAGAATGGGTTTGCCGCAGGAAAAAGTCATGGTGAATATCCATAAATACGGCAACACAACGGCAGCTACAATTCCGTTATGCCTAAGCGAGTACTGGGCTGACGGCAAAATTAATAAAGGAGATAACCTCATTCTTTCAAGCTTCGGCGCTGGCTATACATGGGGTGCAATTTGGCTCAAGTGGGCATACTAATCACATCCTGAGTGACTGACGCCACGCCTTAATCCCGCGCTGCAGGAGGAAGGAAGGAATTTATTTGATGATCGTTTTCAAAAAATTAACCTGACAGGTTTTATAAACCTGTCAGGTTTTTTCCGGAAACAATTATTTACAATAATTACTATTTCATTTCCTTAAGTTATTGAGTATTTTTAGTCAATAAAATTAAAGATAAATGAATAGACCAATACTTGCTGCTTTAATTGTCATCACATTTATTTCCTTATCATTCCAGTCTATTTTATTTGCAGGCAGGCTTGAACTTAAGTTCTTTTCAAGCGAAACAGGTAATTCAATTAAACCTGATAAACTGCTTGTGACTGACGCGAATAATCCCGCTAACTCAATTTCTATTCAAAATAGATCCGGTAATTCATATATTACTGAACTTGCCGCAGGTTCATATTTCATAACTGTATTTTGTTCAGGTTACACTAGCTCGCAAACTAACTTTACTATAAGTGATAATGAAATACGCTATGATATATTTATGGATCCTCTAAAAAGTAATGCAAAGCTGAATACGCAAAGAATTAAATCGCTCATGAAACCTGATGCAGCTTTGCTGCTTGGATATGTTGTGGATGATGTTACCGGTGAGCCCCTAAGCAATGTTTCATTATTTGACGGGAATACTTCTCAGCTTACCCAAACAGATGCTGAAGGATATTTTCAGGTTTATGTGCCTGCAAATTGCGATACAAGAACAATGCTTGATCTGAAATTTGTACAAGCGCCATATAATAATGAGCTGTATAGCAGCTTTGAAGTTACTCCAAATACTGATTTTATATTCACGGTAAGAATGAAAAAGGGGCGGTCAAACACTTCCGCGAAATATATACCAATCACGGAAAAATGCAGTGACTGCACACCACCAACAATGTTCCCTGATATGGCAGTTACGGGATTTGTTGTTCCTTTAAACATCCGTGTTGGTAAGAACTGCACCGGCACTAACTGCACATACGCGCAGGTATATTCACTCCAAACATACTGTAAATATGTATTACCTGCTGAAATTTATGCATGCTGGGGGAATTTAACAGGCGGAATGAACTCACTGCAGGCATGTGCCGTTGCAGTGAGAAGTTACGGGATGTATTATGTATATAATCCAATTAACGCAGGCTTGTATGATATCTGCGATAACACTTACTGCCAGTATATGGGCACAACACTTTCAACCAATACAAGCAACGCAGTTGATAATACTTTTGGATATATACTTACAAATTCTTCGGGAGTTGTACGCTCGGAATACTCCGCCGAAAATAATAATAAAGGCTGCGGCAACGGTTACTCCGGTACGGGTTCAAGCTGGCCTTGTATTTCTGATCCGGTTTGTACAGGATTTTCACCCAATGGGCATGGCAGGGGATTATGTCAATGGGGCACTGTGCGTTGGGCAACTGGAAGGGTAGTTAGTACATCAAGTCCATGCGGCCAGGGTACAGCTCATTCTTACGGCACAAAAACTTGGCAGCAGATACTTGCACATTATTACACTGTATCACCTCAAAATTGGCAGGTTACTCAAGGCACAAGCGCAGTAATAAATTCATCAGTTTCAGTGCCTACGACAACGAATCCATGCTCTCAGGTGACAATAAACAGCAGTGTTACAACAATTGGTACCGGTAGTTTAATGATAGGCGCATCAATAGCTCCGGCGGGAACAGAAAACTGGATATCGGACCCAACTAATGATGTTAAGCGCACGTTTACACAGGGAACATCAAATTACAGCCGCATATTCAAGATTCCCTGCAATGCCGCATCAGGTACATACGATCTGTACACGGCACTTTGGTACGACAAGAACAACAGTAATACTATTGATGGAAGTGATTTTGTAGTGAGTACAAAAATTACATCAGCGGCATTAACAATATCACCCATTGGAATAAATATTATCAGCACTGAAATTCCGGATAAATTTGCCTTGCTGCCAAATTACCCGAACCCTTTTAATCCTGTAACAAAAATAAAATTTGATATTCCTCAACACCATCTTCCCCTGCAAGGGGGAGACAAAGAGGGGGTCTTATTAATAGTTTACGATCTCCTCGGTCATGAAGTAACCACACTCGTAAACGAGCAGCTCAAACCGGGGAGTTATTCAGTTGATTGGGATGGTACGGGATTTGCGAGCGGAGTTTATTTCTACTCGCTTGTAACAAATGAGTTTACGGAAACCAAACGTATGGTTTTAGTTAAATAGTAATCCAAAGTCACCCGATGACTCTAAGTCATCGGGTGACTACTGAGAACTATCCGCCAATAAGGTTTTTATACTCTTCAGGCGAAAGCAGTGAATCAAGATCACCCATATTGGAGATCTCTATCTTTACCATCCATCCAGCACCATACGGATCCTGGTTCACAATTGCCGGATTATCGTTTACGGCTGAATTAAATTCGGTAATTTTTCCTGATACAGGAGCATACATATCGCTGACAGTCTTTACCGCTTCTATTGTACCAAATGCATCACCCATTGCAACATCATTGCCAACAGTAGTAACATCAAGATATATTATATCTCCAAGTTCGCCCTGGGCATAATCAGTTACGCCTACTGTGCCTATGTTACCTTCAACTTTCACCCATTCATGATCTTTTGTGTACTTTAAACCTTCTGGAATATTCATTTTATTTAAATATTAAATTTGAAAATAATTCGTTATTTGATTTTTTGTCAAAGCTATTTAACTCTTTTAATTACAACTATTGTTTTATCATCAGAGTACTTTCCGCGATTGGAAAATTTCTGTACATCTTCAATAATATGCGCGCATATTTCCTTCGCAGAAAAATTCTTGCTGTTTAATATCACTTCTTTCAGGCGGTCTTCGCCGTAAAACTCAAACTTAGAGTTTGCTGCTTCAACAATACCATCGGTATATAAAACCATAACATCGTTCTTGCTTAAGTATAATGAATCAGTATTGTAATCCTGCTCTGGTGCCGGTCCAAGTACGGGACCCGTTGCATCAAGGGATTCCATGCTGTTTGTTTCGTAGTTCAGGTGTATTGGGGGGTTGTGTCCGGCATTTACGTACAAACATAGACCTTTAGTATCCTTGTACAGCTCCATGTAAAACAGGGTCAAAAATCTTTCATCCGGGAAGACCCTGTGCACAAGACTGTTTATCTTCTTCATCACAGCTGTCATTTTAAGCTCATTTTCAGTTCCCATTTTAAGCGCGCCTGATACATACAGTGCCTGCGCTGCCGCGGAAAATCCTTTGGAAGCTGCATCGCCAATTGCTATGCCAAGTTTATCTTTTTCATTGCCAAATGTAAGGTAATCAAAAAAATCACCGCCAACTATTCTATCCGGAATCGAGAGTCCAAATATCTCGTAATTAGCAAAACTGTATTCATGTTCAGGCAGAATGCTTCTCTGGATATCGCGAGCTTTGACCAGATCTTTTTCAATTGCCCTTGCTTTGGTTTCAATTCCTCTTGTCCTAAGCATTGAGCTTACCGAGGTACTGATAATGTTCATTGTGTTCATAAGGTTTATGTTCATATCCCTGGAATTGAATGCCATTATGTACTGGTACAAGTACTGGTCTTTTCCATGAACATCCTTGATCTTGTATCTGTCGCCAATTCCGGTAGCGGAATAAAGGTGTATACCCAGATTGCTTAAATACTTATCAGTTTCTTTTGCCAGAACAGAACGGTTTTTACCGACTTCATAAAAAATAGGATAATCAGCAAGTTTTAAAGCGTAACCCTTTCTGATCTTTTCCACCTCGCCGTGCTGTTCTGCCATAATGTAATTTGTCTTGGCATCGTTCAGCTCCCACAGCCTGCCGCCGGTTATTTCAATATTCTCGTGGTTGATAACTTCTTTAAGCACATAGCTTAAAAGCTGTTTATCGCTTTCAAAATCTGGGAAGTGCTTAAATGCGCTCTCAAGTGTCTTATATAGTTTACGCTGTTCCAAATAGATTTTAACTTTCTTTGATCAGTTTCTTTTCTTTGTAAAGCTGGCCCATTTCTGCCCCTATCACAAATGTAAATGAGGAATAATACAGCCAGAAGATCACAGCAACTATAGCCGCATAGGCGCCGTAAACTCTCTGGTAATTTGCAAATGATACCAGGTAAAATATAAAAATATATTTCAGTGTTTCGTAAAGAATTGCAGCTGTGATGCTGGAAATTAGAGCTACTTTCTGACTCACAAAACCCTGCGGTACAAGTTTAAATATTAAATAGAACATTATAAATGTAAATATAAGTCCAATAAAATGCGTAAGCAGGGTACTGGTGAAGCCGAGATTCAGAATTGCGTCACCAAAGAAAGATTTATCAATTGCCTGAAAGATGGAAAGTATGAATGTTGATGAAAATGACAGCAA
Source organism: Ignavibacteria bacterium (assembly GCA_041859235.1). Lineage (GTDB taxonomy): Bacteria > Bacteroidota > Ignavibacteria > Tepidaquicellales > OLB5 > OLB5. The sequence continues at coordinate 20,373 of JBHEKV010000110.1, forward strand.
AAATACTACCAATATCAAAAAAACCATTCCAATATCACGGAGTTTTACCCATAAATAAAAAGTATCGCTGCGTGTTTTATAGATCCTGTTCAATACGTCACGGATGGTGCTGAAAAGCCCGCTTGCTGTCCATAAAATACCAATTGAGCCGATTATAGCAGTCAGAGTTGAATTATTGGAAAGTTCATCCAAAGCTCCCAGAATAATATTCATTATCTTCAATTTGAACTCAGGAGTTAAGCCTACTGCCTTATTAAGCGCATCATTCAGATATATTTCTGCGCCTTCGCGCTGAAGGTATATACCAAGGATAGATGTAAGTATAAGTGTGATCGGGATGATGCATATGATAATATTGAAAGCAATGCTTGCTGACATTATCCATATGTGATCCTCATCAAATTTATTGTAAAACCCTATGGCGTAATATTTCAGCTCTTCATATATTTTTCTGAAATTGATCGCTTTCTTATTAAGTATGGGTTTTTTCAAGAAAGATTTCCTGCTGCTTTTTCTATGTTTTCAATGAATCCATCGCGGAATATAACATCACAAACTGCGCTTATATGTTCATTCATCTGAATATCTTCATCAATATGTCTTACATTTTTGCGGATCGCATCATAAGCTGCACCGGTACCTTTGCCGCATTTTAGCGGCTTTAAAAAATCAATTCCCTGGCATGAGCATAGGATCTCTATTGCGATAATTTTCTCGGTGTTATTCAGCACTTCGAAACATTTTCTTGCCGCAATACTGCCCAGAGAATTATGGTCCTCCTGGTTTGCGCTTGTTGGAATGGAATCTACTGAAGCGGGATGAGATAACACTTTATTTTCTGAAACAAGCGAAGCAGCAGTGTATTGCGCTATCATCAGGCCTGAATTTAGCCCTCCTTTGGCGGTTAAGAACCGCGGGAGTCCGCTGAGCGAACCATCCACTAATCTGGCCGTTCTGCGCTCGCTGATATTGCCAAGCTCGCTTAATGCAATCTTCAGGAAATCCATAACAAGCGCAACGGGCTCCCCGTGGAAATTCCCGCCTTCAATGTGTTCATTCGTTTTCGCGAAAATCAGCGGGTTATCAGTTGCGGAATTAATTTCAGTTTCAATTATTCCGTTTGCATACTCAATAGTGTCTTTTACCGCGCCGTGAACCTGGGGCATACATCTTAGTGAATATGCATCCTGCACTTTACCGCAATCAATGTGTGAAAGTCTGATTTTACTGTTCTTAAGCAGTTTTCTCAGATTCGCCGCAGTGTTGATCTGCCCTTTATGAGGCCTTACGTTCTGCAATTTATCACTGAAAGCAGTATCAGTTCCTTTTAATGCTTCTATGCTTAATGCCCCTGAAATATCAGCAAGCTTTGAAAGCCTTTTCGCACGGTACAGAACTTCAACACCAAATGCACTCATCATTTGCGTACCGTTTATCAGCGCAAG
>JBHEKV010000245.1:0-6554 GCA_041859235.1 Ignavibacteria bacterium
TGGCAATTAATAATAGCGGATATTTGTAAAATTTCGTCAAATTTCAGTTCAATTATCTATAAATATAGAAATAAATTATCAAAGGTTTTAAGGATATATTAGCCCATACAAATAACTCAGAAATTTATATGCTGAGAAGCATTACATGCGTCTAAAAATGAGACCCGATTATCCAAAGATACAGAACACGGCTTGCATCGATCTAACTGATTTTCACTGATCATTATCTGCGGGAATCTGTACCATCCGTGTCATCAGTGTTCTTTTTTTCATTTATTCCCTCATTCCCAATTTCTTTCTCCTTTATGAACCGCTGGAATTTCCAATAATTCAAATAAAAAAATTAAATGTTGACCGATTGGAATGGGAATTCTGTAACAGAATTGCAGGAATTCCAGTCTTTGGGTATGTTTCGCCTGAAAGACTGGAAGACTGGAAAAGCTTGAAATTTTACTAAATCCGCATTTTCCAATCTTTCGCATAAAATATGTAAAATACCACCGGATTAATTCTTAAAGGTCCCATTATTATGCATAGAGCATATTAGTTGAAATATAATATATGCTATTTGCATTGTCAAGACCATAATTATAGAAACAGAACACGGATTGCACTGATCAAACTGATTTTCAACGTTTCCTTTTTGTGCCGCGACGAAAGTCCCTACGACCTGATTAACACGAACATTTTTAAAGATTCCTGCTTCCGCAAGAATGACAAATTATATAAATAAACCCGGAGGTTTTGCAGTAAATGTGTTCAACAAAAAAACGGCAGGTTTATGCCTGCCGTTTATAAAAAATAATATAATTTATTTCACCAATATCATTTTCTTTGTTTCCCTGAAATCACCTGCTGTCAAAGTATAGAAATATATACCGCTTGAAAGCTGTGTTCCGTCGAAATCAACATTATAAGTTCCGGCGCTCATAAAACCCTCTGTATATGTATCAACCAATTGACCTGTAGAATTGTAAACTTTAAGAGTTACAAATCCATCTTTCGGGATTGCGAACTGAATGTTTGTAACCGGGTTGAACGGATTTGGATAGTTTTGTGAAAGTGAATATGTCTCAGGAACTTCATTATTATTGGCTTCAATTCCAACAAGATTGGTTACTCCTTGTTTTGTCCCCTGCTCTACGGCTGCAAAGAAGAGGTCTGTGGAATCTTTATACACAATGATATTCACATTACAATTTGCCGGAACCCATGAGGCATCAAGAGTTGTAGAAATACTCTTAGATATCATCTGGTTCTGGTTCCATGTTCCGGTATTCAGATTCTCACCTGTTGCACCATTGATAACTATCCTCGCAATATCCATATGAACATAGTCATTGTGATAACCGACCGGTGTTCCGCAAGATGCGTAAAAATACTGCGGGTAAACAACGTTATCTTCTGTCAGCACGTATACAATTTTGTATTGCCCGGTTAAAGATTCTGTTGCAGTTGATTGTACCGTAGCCGTATATTCCCGTGTTGTTGTATTATAATTAGTAGCCGTTACAACTACGTTTATACGGCTGTTTGGTGTGCTGTTGTAGCGGTTTTGCGCGTATGATACCCACATGTTTGAAGTAACATACGGGTATGGCGCACCGTTATTACCGGGATGATTTGTTCTGTCAAATACACCGGTCGGGTATGCTGAAAAACCAAGCATTGATCTGATCGCATTGCCTGTGAAGTTCTGCCACGGGTCACTGCTTGCCCCGTGATATGCAATTACAACAGTATTAGGGTACAGAGTCAATATCTGCTCAGCGGCCTGATGTCCGCAGGGGCAGTAACCGCACCATGTGCCGGTGCAGAATTCAAGCACCATTCTTTTGGGTTCTGAGTTTGATTTCTGTACAAAAATAACAAAAGTAAGCGCTGCAATAAGTAAAAAAATCCTTCTAAACATAACTACCTCCATAAAATAAAAGTTGAAAAAAAAGCGGGGCTTGCTGCCCCGCTCTGTAAAAAATAATCACAAATTCCCGCTTTGCGGGGTAAATAAAACTTTAAAAATGTTATTTCACCAACCTTAAAAACAAGGCGGTCAAACAACTTCGTTATTTTATCAGCATCATTTTCTTTGTTTCAACAAAATCTGATGTTCTCAAAGTGTAGAAATAAATTCCGCTTGAGAAGCTTGATCCGTCAAAATCAACATTGTAAACGCCTGCTTTTAAGAAACCGTCAACATATGTTGCAACTTCCTGTCCCATTGAATTATAGAACTTCAAACTTACGTTCTGTTCCTTTGGAATTGAGAACCTGAAGTTTGTTGTCGGATTAAATGGATTTGGATAGTTCTGGGTGAGGCTGTATGAATCAGCAACTTCTGATTGATTGTTCTGAACGCCAACAGGCTGAACTACAGAAATAATTCTTGACTGCTGAATGGTCTGATCTGTTGAAATACTGCCGCCGGTCTTGTAAACAAAAATGTTCATGTTTGCATTTGCTTCAGCTACGTGATTTGGAATAACATAGCTCAATGGGATAGTGTATGATACACCATTGGGCCATGGATCAGCTGAATTAACAAGTGTACCTGCAGAACCATTTACGAGCCCTTTTACCACATGTTTATGAACATAATTACCGCCGCCAATACAGCTTCCGTTTCCTGTCTGTGAATAGATCAGGTTATCCTCAGTGCAAATAAACATTACATTATATGTGCCGGTAAGCTCTGATGTTGATGTTATCACAACATCTGCGGAAATTGTTCTTGTACCGGAATTATATGTTTTGTTATTGACAGCTATTGTAACGCCCGGTGTAACAGTATTTGTCTGTACAACTACCTGGTTTGTCCAGCCGCTTCTTGAGATAATTCCTGTTCTTCTGCCAACTACACCTGTCGGGTATGAATTAAATCCAAATGCCGAAATCATTGGCAAGCTGTATTCTTTCCATGGGTCAGTGCTTGCACCATGATATGCGAGAACCATAGTGTTTGGATATGACTGCAAAAATGCGTCAATGATAGTATGACCGCATGGACAGTATTGGCACCATGTGCCTGTACAATATTCCAATACGGTATTAAAACCGGATTGCGCCGATACGTTTGGTTTAAAACCAACAAGAGCGATAATTGCAAGTACAATTAGTAAATGCTTTTTCATTTTAATATCCTCTCTGTTTAATATTAAATTAATGAAATTTAGTTAGCTTGTAACTCAAAAAATAGTTCATAATGATTAAATTTACAATACTAATATATATTTAACTGGATTCTAATTTTTGCCAGAAGGGAAAAATGGCTAAAAAAGCATTATTTTAAAGAAAAGGCAGCTTTCAAAAAAGCTGCCTTTTCTATTATTTATCAAGTCTAAGTATAAAAGCTGTATTCAGGAATTACAAATCCGCAAAGCAGCTTATACCCAATGCCCGGATGTTTACGGATAACAAAAAAACCGTGTTATTTTACTAACCTTAGCTAAAAAAACGAGCCAGGAAAACAAGGTTGTAAAACAATTTCGTTATTTAACCAGTCTTAGAAACAAGATTGTAAAATAGCTTCGTTATTTTACTAACATCATTTTCTTGGTTTCAACATAGTCAGCGGTTTTTAAAGTATAGAAATAAATACCGCTTGTAAACGAAGAACCGTCAAACTCAACACTATAAACACCGGCTTTCAGGAAACCGTCAACGTAAGTTGCAACTTCCTGGCCCATTGAATTATAGAACTTCAAACTTACATTCTGCTCTTTTGGAATTGAGAAGCTGAAGTTTGTTGTCGGGTTAAACGGGTTAGGATAATTTTGTCCAAGACTGTATGAATCAGCAATCTCATTTTCATTTGATACTCCGGTCGGATCAATAATATTAGTCTTCATACTCTGCTGTATCTGCTGATCTGTATGTGATACGCCGCCGGTTTTAAACACTAGAATATTAAGCTTGCTGTTTGCTTCAATTATACCGGCAGGAAGTACATAATTTAACGGTATGGTAACCTGCTGGCCCTGTGTCATATCAGTTCCAACCAGCTGACCGCTAGCGCCCGTTATTAAACCTCTTGATACGTTATAATGAACATAGTTAGGTCCGCCCGGGCATGAACCGTTTCCAGTCTGAGCATAAACAAGATTATTTTCTGTTATTACCATATGAATATTATAAGTGCCTGTCAACCCAGTAAGCGCAGTTACCACAATGCTGCCGGTCAAAGTTCTTGATCCTGAATTATAGTTTTTGTTATTAAGCTGAATACTTACGCCGGGATCAACTGTATTAGATTGTACAACAACCCTGTTATTCCATCCTGTATTGGAAATGATTCCGGAGGTTCTTCCAACAACACCCGTCGGGTAAGCTGATGCACCAAAATAACTGATCATCGGTAAACCGGTTGATGTCCATGGGTCATTGCTTGGGCCATGATAAGCCAATACAACCGTATTGGGGAAGTTAGTTAGAATATTTTCTATAATAGCATGACTGCAGGGGCACCACTGGCACCAGGTTCCGGTAAAATACTCTACGGCTGTATTGTATCCGGTCTGTGCTGTCATATCAGGTTTAAAACCTACCAAAGCAACGAGGGCAATTACAAGAAGTAAATGCTTTTTCATTTTAATATCCTCTCTTAAAAATATTAAATTAATTGATTTTAAGTAACTTGTGGCGAGAAACTAATTTAATAAATATTAATTTACAAGTCCAAATATCTTAAATTAAGTAGTAAATAATGTGAAAAATGCTTAAAAAGTAATGAAAACGCCATTTATTTCAAAATCACCATTTTCCGGGTATGAGAAAATCCACCTGAAGTAAGTCTGTAATAGTAAACTCCGCTCGGCAATTCGCTGCCATCAAAATCTACCTGGTAAGATCCCGGAGCCAGTTCCATATCAACAATTACGCCGGTTTTTCTGCCTGCTGCATCAAATACCGAGAGGTTTATTTTTTCAGTTTTACTTTTATCATTCGTTTTAACATCAAACTTTATCCTGGTAATCGGGTTAAAAGGGTTTGGATAGTTTTGATACAATGAAAATTTCTGAGGTATAATTTCGCTTACCGGTTCAATCCCGATCGGGAAACCGGGTCCGCCGCCGTTAGTAGTTTTTAAAATTGTACCGTAACCGCCAACCACCCAGCCGGTAGTGTTGTTCAGCATTTGAAGTGAATACAAGGTCTGGTCAGTTCCCGTTATGGTTGAATCCCAGAATGCACCGCCACTTGTTGTGCGGTACATCATACCGTTACCACCTGAGCAAAAACCCGTTGAAGTATTAATAAATTTCAGTGAATGTACCGTAAATCCCAGAGAAAGATAATTATTACTTGACCAATTTACTCCGCTGTTTGTTGTAACCATGAACATTCCGCAGCAACCTGTGGCAAACCCTGTTGAGCTGTTAATAAAATCCACTGTAAACAGCGGATTTACTTCACCTTGTGTGTAAGGTATCCAGTTAGCTCCGCCATTGGTTGTTCTGATGATGTAGCTATCGGTACCGGTAGCGTAATAATTATTTTCACCAACAATTTTTGAAGAAAGGAAATCAACTACCCATATGATATTTGAAATTGAAAACCAGTTAGTTCCGCCATTGGTTGTTTTAAGAAGTGTTTTTCCGTAACCCGTTACTATTCCTGTTTGGGAATTCACAAAATTGACTGATGTTAAATTACTTTCAGTGCCGGAATTCTGCGCTGCCCAGTTTAAGCCTGAGTTTGTCGTGATAAATATTTTTCCGCTATCGCCCGCAATATACCCGGTATTATTATCTGTAAATGTTAATGACTGGTGATTACCCTGCAATATTGTTTTTATCCAGTTGGTACCTGAATTTGTTGTTTTTAAAATGGTATTATATCCGCAGGTATAGCCTGTATTAATATCAGTAAAGTAAACTGATTTCAGTGCATAATTTGTGCCTGATTGCTGCGTATACCACTGCGAATGAATGGCAATATTAAGTAAAGCCATTACAAAGACTAAAATATACTTTTTGTTAATTTTCAACGCTGCCCCTGTTAATTACTGCAATTGGATTGAAGTTAATAATAATTTTAGAACATTAAAACATAAACCGCAAGAAATTCATTTTAACAACATAATTTTTATTGATTTGCTGAAACCTTCGGATTCCATTCTGCAGAAGTAAACACCGCTGGGTAAATTGCTGCCATCAAAACTTGCTTCATAAGTTCCGGAAAGAAGTTCAGAGTTAACAAGCTCCGCAACCTGCTTACCCAAAAGGTTGTACACGGTTAGATTTATTTTTGATTTTTCACTTCTGCCTTCTGCTTTAACATCAAATTTTATTTTAGTAGAAGGATTAAACGGATTAGGATAATTTTGATACAGCATAAATTCCCCGGGAAGTTCGGTCGATACATGCTCAATGCCAATTGGCTCGCTGTATTTAATTGTGGCAAAATCATAGTCAGTTGTGCTGTCAAAACTTATCCCCGTTACATATACACTGCCGCGGTTATCAGCAATGGCGGTATATACAAAATCTTCCGAGTATTCAATAACGCTGTATTCTTCAAGCCACTCCAGCGCGCCAACGCTGCTGTACTTCAGCAGG
>JBHEKV010000181.1:0-3564 GCA_041859235.1 Ignavibacteria bacterium
GGGCAGTGGATGCAGGAAGGAACACGAAGCATTTTTGAAACTGTTATCAGTGTTAAGAATTCCGTATATAACTTAACCGTGCCAAGCGATAAAGATAACCTTGATGAGATGAATTACATTGCAGGCAAACGTTTAAGCGAAATCAACAAAATGGCTGAGCTTGGCACCATGCTTGCGCATGTCGAAGGCGGTGTACCTAATATTTCTGTTTCACTTAGCAGACTTGATGAAGAAAACCTTGGCGAGCTTATCTATTTCTTCGAAAAAGCCTGCGCTGTAAGCGGTTACTTATTGGGTGTTAACCCGTTCGATCAGCCCGGTGTTGAAGCGTATAAAAAAAATATGTTCGCCCTGCTTGGCAAACCGGGATATGAAGAAATGAAGCGCAGTCTTGAAGCAAAGCTTAAAAACAGATGAAGAGCAGCTTTTCAGGCAGGGGTTTAAAGAACTGGAAAATGCCTTCCCGGGGGCAGGCCGCAGTGATCATACTGATTTTTGGTTTGCCAATTGCTGCCGGTGTGTTATTCATTGATTTTGTTCCGCAATCATTGCGTACTGTATTGTTTATCATTTGGTTTATTGCGGCATTTGTTATATATGTATACTTACTTTCCCACGGGAAAGGTAAACAGAAAACAACCATTGTTGACCATGAGGGTTTAACTGGTGAATTTACTTTAGATAACAGTTTCATGGCGCTTAGCTCAGTTTACTTCTTCGCGGGCTCAATTGGCGCATTGCTGAATGGTTACTACGTAATAGGTTTCGTTATTGTTCTTACAGGATTTGGAGTGATATTTGCTGCTAAATATTTTCGCAAAAAGCTCCGCTTTGATGAGAACGGGAATATGTTGTTGCTTCAAAAAGGAGGTGAGCTTCAAATTGATTTTACACAGCTCAAATTTGCGGAGTGCAGGCAGAACAAGATGTCCGCAAGGCAGATATACCGCCCCCGGATAAAATTGCAGATTTCAAATCATTTTGGCGAAAACCACCTGATAAAACTTAAAATAAATGTGCTCCGTTCACAAAAATTCGGAACCTACTCTGACCCCAGACTGATTATGTATTATATCAAAGATAAATGTTCAGAGCAGAATATGAACATCACCTATCTTGATGTGTTTGAAACGGATTTTACAGCGCAAAGAATTTAATCTAAAACTTAAATCATCAAATTGCCATGAAAACAATACTGCTTTCATTCATCCTGATTTTGACTTTTATGAACATTACATATTCACAGAAACACGATTGCTGCGAAGAAAAAACTTCCGCAACAGAAAAAACCGGCAAACCGGAGTGCTGCGAAGAAACAGGCACCACGGGCAGCGATATTACAGCTCCCAATATTATGGCAACCTTCGGTAACGATGAGAGCTTTAAGAATGAACATCCCCAGCCTGTTGCGTTTACGCTTATGGATGGCAAAGGAAAAATGATTACATATAAAACTTCTGATGGAGTTGACGCAAATGGCTACGAAGTTAGAGCAGATAATCCCACAAACAATTGGGTATTCCTCTTCCATGAATGGTACGGATTGAACGATTACATAAAACGCGAAGCTGAGGAAGTGGCGGCTACATTAGGCAACGTAAATGTTCTGGCAATTGATCTATATGACGGCAAGGTTGCCACCAATAACGATGAGGCCGTAAAGTATGTGCAATCAGTTACCAATGACCGCGCACTGGTAATTATAAACGGTGCGAAAGATTATGCTGGCAGTGATGCAGTGTTTGCCACTTACGGCTGGTGTTTTGGAGGGTCATGGAGCAATCAGGCGGCAATTGAGCTTGGTTCAAGATGTGCTGCATGTGTTATATACTACGGAATGCCTGAGCAGAATTTGGATAGACTTGCAAAACTAAAGGCGCCAGTGCTGGGGATATTTGCGAAGCAGGATGCAAGGATAACTCCCGAAGTAGCCGGTAAATTTGAAAATGATTTAAAGAGCCTGAGTATTCCCGTAACAATTAATATTTATGACGCAGGGCACGGATTTGCAAATCCCAGCAACCCAAAACATGATGTTACCGCAACAAAGGATGCGAAGGAAAAAACGTATGCGTTTTTGAAAGAGAAATTACCATAAAATCCTGAGCGAAGCGAAGGATCTCATTAATAGAACATAAAGCCTGATTTTTTTCCCCTCTGTCCCAAACTCCGGTTTGGGACAGAATTAAATTGGCACTTTGCATCTTCGCGCCATTGCGAGAAATTACAAACTAATAATCCACCAATTCCCTCAACTGTTGCTTAAACCTTTCCTTAGGGAAGAAATTCTGCTCAAGCTCTGTGGCAAAAGGTACGGGAGTATCAAGCGAGCCTGAGCGCATTACCGGTGCATCGAGGTATTCAAATAGGTTTTGACCTATCCACGCGGCAATCTCTCCGCCAATTCCGCCAAATAACGTATCTTCATGCAGAATAATTACCTTTCCGGTTTTCTTCACGCTCTCGGCTATTGTATCATAATCCAAAGGCAATAGAGTGCGCAGATCAACTATATCAGCGGAAACATCCTTCATATTCTCAAGGGCATTTAATGCCCAATAAACACCCATACCGTAAGTTATGATAGTAACATCATCGCCTTCGGTTTCGTATCTCGCTTTGCCAATGGGCAGCGTATAATAGCCATCAGGCACATCTTCGCTCACGCTGCGGTAAAATGCTTTATGTTCAAAGTATAAAACGGGATTAGGGTCATCAATTGCGCTAAGCAGCAGACCCTTCGCGTCATACGGGGTTGCGGGGTATACTACTTTCAATCCCGGTACGTGTGTAAACCATGCTTCATTGCTCTGGCTGTGGAATGGTCCTGCACCCACGCCGCCGCCTGTCGGCATTCTGATTACCACATCGGCATTCTGTCCCCACCTGTAATTAATTTTTGCAAGGTTGTTCACTATCTGGTTGAACCCGCATGTCACAAAATCCGCGAACTGCATTTCTACCATTGCCTTGTATCCTTTTATTGAGAGTCCAAGCGCTGTGCCAACAATTGCTGATTCACATAACGGAGTATTCCTGACCCGCTCTTTGCCGAACTCCTTATAAAAATTCTCTGTAACCTTGAACACCCCGCCATATTCACAGATATCCTGACCCATCAGCACAAGTTTATCATGTTTTATCATAGCTACTTTTAGACCGTCAGAAACCGCATCCACAAAACGTCTTTCTTTTGACTCCTCACCCGGCTCTGTAATAACAGGTTCATAAGGAGCATAAACATCGTTTACTTCATATGTTGTATCCGGAGTGATCTTAGGCTGGGCGAAAGCTTTATCAAGTCCGGCTTCAATGTCATTCTTAAATTCCGCGCGAATTTCCTGGATGGTTACGTCATTCAGCAGACCCAATTCCTTTAAGTATGCTTCGTAATTTCTCACGGGATCTTTTACTTCCCACTTCTCAAATAATTCCTTTGGTACATATTTTACACCTGAAGCTTCTTCGTGTCCCCGCATACGGAATGTCATGCATTCAATCAGCACCGGACGCGGTTTTTTCTTCATGCTGTTGCGAAGCGTTAAAATCCTGTCATACACTTCC
>JBHEKV010000224.1:0-15694 GCA_041859235.1 Ignavibacteria bacterium
TTTACTTCGCCTGATGCAACCGGTGTTCCGTCAGGTTTTAAAGCTGTAACTTTGTAGTCGCCTGCTGAATAGAATGTATGGAATTTATCGAAGAAGATATAATCCCAGTCAGGCTGAACGTCAAATTTTTCTGTGGCAATAATTTTTTCGCTTGGTCCAAGCTTCGTAATTCTAAGCTCAAGCTTTCCAACGCCAATCTTCTTTCCTGAGCCTCTCATATCGATCATGCAGGTAAAGTAACCGCCGTTTCTTCCGATAATGAATTCATCAGATTTGCCTATTTCTTTGCCTCCTGTGTATTCTTCACAGAAATAGAGCTTTACATCGCTTGATGAAGTTTCATCGGTTTTCCTGTCTTCGGTCTTTCTTTCGTCAGACTTTGTATCTTCCTTCTTCGTATCCTCTTTCTTTGTGTCCTCTTTTTTATCTTCCTTCTTATCATCTTTGTTTGAGCTGCATACATAGCCAACCGCAAACATAACCATTAAAGCAATTAAAAACTTTAATTTGTGGTTGTTTAACATTTTGTTTTCTCCTTTAGAAAAGTTAGTTTGTACAGATATGATTTAAAATTAGTCTTAACCCCAAAAAATATGATCAGATATGACACTATTGAAATGCCTGAATTAGGTTGGATTTCAAGTCAAAATTATGCATTTTTTGGAAAATAATCAATAATGAATTGTAAATAATTGATAAATTTCAGGAATTTCAAAATTCCAGTGAAAAATCACATGAATCATAAGAGTGCGTTAACGCACCCAATGAATAATAATCTACCCCTTTTTTCTGATATTTAGCGAAATTTGAGGCATTTATTCCTCCGGATAGCTCAATTTTGAACTTGTTAGCCTTAAGCAGCCTGATCGCCATTTCAAGATCCCGAGGTTTGAAATTATCAAGCATTACAATTTCTATTATACCCTTACCGTATCTTATGACCAGGTCAAGCTCTTCAAAAGTTTTTACTTCAATTTCAAATTTTTGTTTCAGCCTGTAAGGAATTTTTTTTCTTAGCAGCGCATCTATCGTGTTAGCCATGCCGCCAAGCGCTTCAATATGGTTATCTTTTATCATAACTGCGCTTGCAAGGCTTAGCCTGTGGAAATCACCGCCGCCTGTTTTTACCGCTGCCGCCTCAAATACCCTGAAATTGGGTGTGGTTTTGCGTGTATGCAGTATTCTAGAATTCTTATCTTTCAAAAGCTTCACAAAACTGTTTGTCATTGTAGCAATCCCGCTCATACGCTGAAGAAAATTTAAAGCAGTACGCTCTCCCCTTAACAGCACACTTCGTGCCGCGGTCACTTGAAGGACCTTCCGGCCCTTTTTTATTTTGTCGCCATCTGCGGCAAATGATTTGAACTTCACATTCTTATCAATAAACCTGTAAGTCATTTTAAAAATTTCAAGGCCCGCCAGTACACAATCCTGCTTACATAACAGAATTGCTTTTAGTCTCATATCTCCGGCTTTGCCCTTAAGCAGCAGATTAGTGGTTACATCGCTGTTTATTTTATCTTCAGCAATTGCCTGCTTTATTTTTGAATCAATTTCTTTGCTGAATATATTATAATATTCTTTCAGTTCCATGTTCATTTGTTTTTTGATTCCATGTAACATTTAAGGCTTTCAATAGTATTCACTCCATCCGGAAGGATGGCATCATCAATTAACAATAACGGTATACCTGAATCAACCGGAAACTTTGCGCCGCAGTTGATACACTCAAGATACTCACCTTTTTGAATCAGCGGGTGCTTGCCTATGGGACAAACCAGGTCTTCAATGAATTTAATTTCGCTCATATAAATTATTTAAAATGGGGGCCCACAATTTCAATAAAATCTTTCGGGGGCCGCACAGGCTTCATTGTCGCAAGACTAATAAATGAATGTACAGTGTGGCCCGTAACAATCAGCTTTTCATTTACAAAAAGCTCATAGTCTATCTTAACTCTAACCCCGGGCATTGTTTTCAGTGATGCCCTGACTATTACAATATCATCATACTTAGCGGTTGAGATATAATTAGCATGTGCTTCAATAACAGGCAGGCCGTAATTGAGCTTTTCAAGCTCTGTGTACGGATAACCCATTTCACGCAGGAGAGTATTCCTGCCTGCTTCAAAGTACTCCAGGTACCGTCCGTTATTAACAATACCCATGTTATCGGTATGTGCGTATAGTACCCTTATATTTATTTCCGATTTTATCATTTATCCTTTATTAAACCTCACCCTCTCCAAAGGAGTCCTTCGGACCGTCTCCCTTTCCTAATAAAGAGAGGGGGTGCGAAAAATTAAGAATATTGGCTCCCCTCTCCTCTCAGGAGAGGGGCTGGGGGGTGAGGTTCCGTTTTCAAAATATCTTGCCCGGATTAAGTATATTATTCGGGTCAAATGTTTTTTTGATCTTCCGCATCAGCTCAAGCTCCGCCTCGGCAATGGCAATTGGCAAGTATGGCTTCTGCGAGTAGCCTATGCCATGCTCTCCTGATATCATTCCATCCAGCGATACAGTAAGCTCAAAAATTTCGCGTATTGCTTTATCAAGGTTCTCTTCCCAGCTTTTTTCACCCAGCTTATCTTTTAATATATTCACATGTATGTTACCGTCACCGGAGTGTCCGTAACAAATTGTTGTAATCCCGTACCGGGCTGATATTTCCTTAACTCCACGTATAAGCTTTGTCATATTAGCGCGGGGCACCACGGTATCTTCTTCCTTATAAGCTGAAATTGATTTCACCGCTTCGCCTATTCCGCGCCTTAGAGACCAAACATCCTGTACTTTCTGTTCATCTTCAGCAAGTACCATATCAAGCGGGTTGAACTCTTCAACAACTTCTGCAATTTGCTCAATATCTTTATCAAGCAGTTCAGGATAGTTACCGTCAACCTCAATGAACAGCTGCGCTTCGGCTTCGCTATTAGGGAATTTTTTATTCTGCCGCTCTTCGGCCGCCTTGACCGCTGCTTTTTCCATAAATTCAATTGCCGAGGGTGTAATCCCCCGCTGGAAGATCTTCGCAACCGCATCGGTTGCATCTTCAAGGGTGCCAAATCCCGCCAGAATCACTTTTTTGAATTTGGGAAGCGGTATCAGCCTGAAATTAATCTTTGTAATGACAGCAAGTGTTCCTTCACTGCCAACAATCAATTGTGTTAGATTGTAACCTGTAACATTCTTCAGAACCCTGCCGCCTGTATTGATAATTTCACCTGTAGGAAGCACAGCTTCGAGTCCGAGTACATAATCCTTGGTAACCCCATATTTAACCGCCCTGGGACCCCCGGAGCACTCCGCAAGGTTACCCCCTAAATGACACGAACCACGTGAAGCCGGATCAGGCGGGTAGAATAATCCGAGCTTTTCAACTTCTTCCTGGAATACCTGCGTAATAACACCCGGCTGAACTGCTGCCTGAAAATTCTTTGTATCTATATCAATTATCCTGTTGAAGCGAACCATGCTCAGGCAAATTCCACCATGAATTGTGAGCGCCCCTCCTGAAAGTCCCGTGCCGCCGCCCCTTGGCGTTACGGGTATATTAAACTCATTTGCCAGTTTGAAAATAAGTGAGATTTCTTTTGCAGTGCCGGGTTTTACAACAACCTCGGGGGGAAAGCTAAGGTCTTCGGTCTCGTCAACTGAATGGAGATTGATCGATTCTTCATCATACAAAACATTATCCTTGCCTGCAATAGCTGCCAGTTGTTCAAGAATTTCAGGGGTTACTTTGTTATACAATTTTATGGTTTTGAATTAATTGTTTTATGTATGGCAATAAGCCTCTTAAGCAGGTTTTCGATCTTATCAAGCTTCAGCATACTGCTTGCATCGCTTAAAGCTATTGCGGGGTTGGGGTGAGTTTCAATAAAAACGCCGTTAATTCCTATTGCTGCTGCGGCACTTGCCAGGGGTTTAATAAATTCAGGATTTCCTCCTGAGACGCCCTTATCTTTTGAAGGCATCTGTACGGAGTGCGTCGCGTCAAATACTACCGGGCAGCCGAATGATCTCATTATCTCAAGCGAACGCATATCCACTACCAGATTGTTGTATCCGAATGTTGTACCGCGTTCAGTTATCATTACTTTATTATTACCTGCGGATTTAACCTTATTAATCTGATGGATCATATCATAAGGTGAAAGGAACTGCCCTTTTTTAATATTTACAATCCTCCCGGTTTCAGCGGCAGCTTCCAGCAATTCGCTCTGACGTGAAAGGAATGCCGGTATTTGAAGTACATCTACATACTCGGCCGCGATTTCTGCCTCAACTTCGGAATGAATATCGGTAAGTACTGAAATTCCAAATTTTTGCCGGATTTTGCCAAGGATCTCCAGTGATTCCATGACACCTATTGAACGGAAAGATGAGCCGCTTGTGCGGTTAGCTTTTTTATATGATGCCTTGAAGATAAACGGAAGCTTCAGGCGCAAACTAATATCTTTCAGCTTCTTAGCTGTTTCCATACAAAGTCTTTCAGATTCGATCACACACGGCCCTGCAATTAAAAAAAGACCTTTGATGTTACTTAGATTATAGGTTTTGCCTCCATTACTGATAAGAATATCACTGTTGGCAGGATTTACAAATTTTGCTTTGGCTTTGTTCTTCAAGTTTATTGGTTTTATAGGCAAAATTAAAGATTATTAGCTATTTTAACAACGCATTTTATCATATCACTCGCGCAGTGAAAACTCTTAAGAAAGCAATATTGTTGATATTCAGAATTTTTTGATGATCGATTTGCTTTTTGTTTCAGGTATTTATGTGGTAAACTGAAAATTTATTCACCCTCATATAGGGATTGATTTTACAAACATAGTTCATTAAAATAACATCATAATTACATAATCACCGCAGGTAATATGAAAAAACTCACTTTATTAGCAGCATTTTTTGTTTTTACTGCCTTAACATTTTCACAGGGGGCAGATTCACTTTCTCCTAAATTAAAGATCAAGAAAGAGCCGCAGAATAACTGGTCTATAAACCTTTCATTTTCAGATAACGGTTTCGGGCTTGGCGCAACCAAGTACTTTCTGTTATCAAAAGATATTTCACTTCAAACCGGAATATTTTTTTCAGGAGCTAAGGATGACAGAGAATTTGAACAGACTGACTTTTTCGGGAATTCAGTTACACCATTCAAAGTGAACAGGCTTTTTATGTTCCCTGTGATCAATATCGGGTTACAATACAGGCTGTTTCGTGATGATGTAACTGATAACATGAGACCATTCGTGAATTTTGGTGTATCACCGGCAGCAATTATGTACACTCCATATAAGGAATCGTTCTTTTCAAGTTTTAAGTACGCAAAAGCTAAATATACCATCGGTGGATATGTTGGACTTGGCCTTGATTACATCACAAACCGCAGTTCAGGCCTGAGTTTTAACCTAAGATACTACTATTTGCATCTTTTTGGTGAAGGCATTCAGAGTCTATCAACAGCTGAAATGAAAAACTTCGGTGGAATTTATTTTGTGTTCAGCTACAATTTTCTGAAATAAGAGAGAACTGCACTGCAGCTTAAAAAGGGGCTATAGCCCCTTTTTGTTTATATTTCCTGCCTCTGTACTTCTGCCAATTGCGATTTTACGAAATCATCTTATCAAACTCTGTCTCATCAATCACCCTCACCCCAAGTGATTCAGCTTTCTTAAGCTTGCTGCCGGCTTCTGCTCCCGCAAGTACATAGCTTGTTTTTTTGCTTACCGATGAAGCGGCTTTACCGCCAAGTGTTTCAATTAGTTCTTCAACTTCTTCGCGTTTGTATTTATCCAGTGTTCCGGTCACTACAAACGTTAATCCTTCAAGCTTATTTGATGATGCGGCTGCGGATTGTTCCTGTTTAAACTGCAAGCCGGCTTTACGAAGCTTCTCAATCATCTGCAAGTTGCTCTTTGTGTGAAAGAAATCATACACGCTCTCTGCAATTCTTGGACCAATTTCATGGATACTTTCAATTTCTTCCTTTGAAGCATTTATGATCTTATCAACACTCTTAAAATGTTTGGCAAGTATTCTTGCGGTTCTGTCTCCTACATGCCTGATACCAATTGCATATAGTACCTTTTCAAAAGGGCGCTCTTTGCTGCGCTCAATGGAATTCAGAATATTATCAATGCTCTTATCTCCAAAGCGTTCAAGTGATTTAAGCTCTTTTACTTTTCCGTTCAACCTGTAAATATCCGTAATGTCCTTCAAATACCCAAGCTGTATGAACTTTTCGAGTATCTGGAAGCCCAAACCTTCAATATCCATAGCTGTACGCGCAACAAAGTGCTCCATCCTGCCCTGCACCTGCGCAGGGCATATTGAATTCGTGCAGTAATGGTTCGCTTCACCCTCAGGTCTGTGCAAAGCTGTGCCGCAAACCGGACACTTTTCGGGCATCTTGAATGGCCGGCTGGTCTTTGGTCTCTTCTCTAAAACCACTTCTACAACTTTCGGAATTACATCGCCGCCCTTTTCTATCTTCACATAGTCGCCTTCACGGATATCCTTTCGCTCAATTTCATCGCTGTTATGCAGAGTTGCCCGCGAGATAGTTGAACCCGCCAGGAATACGGGCTCAAGCTCCGCAACAGGTGTAATTGTACCAATCCTGCCTACCTGAAGTGTTATACTTTTTAGTTTTGTGGTTGCCTGCTTGGCTTTGAATTTATATGCAATTGCCCACCTTGGACTCTTGGCAATAGCGCCCACTTTACTTTGCTGTTCAAGTGAATCCAGTTTTATAACAACCCCGTCAATTTCATATGGCAGGCTGTCACGTTTTGCTTCAATATCCGAACAAAATGCTTTAACATCAGAAATACTATCAGCTATTTTCGTATAGTTGTTCACAGGGAATTTTAACGACCTGAGTAAATCCAGGTTCGCAGAATGTGATCTTAATTTCTTCTGTTCCGCTTCATTGATAAATCTCATATTGTAACAAAACATATTCAGCTTGCGGGATGCAACTTCACGGGAATCCTTAAGCTTCAGACTCCCAGCCGCTGTATTGCGCGGGTTCGCATAACGCGGTTTACCTTCTGCTTCCTGTTCTTCATTGATCCTGAAAAAATCTTTGAGCATAAAAAAAACTTCACCGCGAACTTCTATATCTATTTTTTTATCCAGTTGTAACGGTATAGCCCTAACGGTTTTAAGATTTGCTGTGATATTGTCTCCCCTGATACCATCACCCCTTGTTGCCCCCTGTACAAAAAGCCCGTTTTTATAGGTCAAAGAAACCGCAATGCCGTCAAATTTAAGTTCGCATACATACTTGTATTTTTCACCCTTTAGCAGGTTGTTTATTCGTTTATCAAATTCATCCAGATCATTTTCATCGTAGGAATTTGAAAGTGAAAGCATTGGTACATCATGGATAACTGTCGGAAAATCATTTGATAGATCACTGCCCACGCGCTGAGTTGGCGAATCCGGAGTTTTCAGTTCAGGGTAATTGCTTTCCATCTCCTGCAGTTCTTTCATCATCATATCATATTCATAGTCGTCAATATCCGGGCTGGCAAGTATATAATACTTGTAATCAGCATCAAGGAGTCTTTCCTTAAGTTTACGGGCTTTTTCAGCGGTCTTTTTATCTGCGGGCATTGGTTATTGCTTAAAATATAAATTCAAAGCATCCCCGGATTTATTGCTGCTGGATGCCTTCTTTAGTTATGATCAGATTTTTGATAGAAGTACCGGGTGTAAGGCCGGCTTTTTTCAGGTATTTACCGTTCAGGAAGAGGTCGACATTTTGGCTTGTACTGGCACTGAAACGGAATTTATCTTTTGCTTTAAAAACAATTGAGTCTTTTGCCGCGAGATTTTCATTGTATGCTTCAGCGTCTTCATCTATATACAGCTTTATTTTAATATCTTTTATTGCTTTTACGGTCAGTGTAAGTGAATCAAGCTCAGCAAGGGTCTTGAGTGAGTCTTTTATCCGGGTTGAATCGACGGTTTTATTTGAGATCTTATTCTCATATTCGCTTGAGATCTCATTAAATGATTTGGGCTTAACTTCTGTTTTCTTTTCTCCGCTGTTGTTAAGATAATCAATAAGAAAATAGATACCCACGATTATGGCGGCAATAAGAACGCCCAATAGAATTTTCTGTGTTATAGATCTGTTTGAATATTCAGGAGTATCAGAATATTCAACAGGTTTCGATTTCATATAATCCGGCTTATCACTTTCAATTCCTTTTGAATAAACAGGTTCATCGAATTCTTCTTCTTTTTTCGCAGGCTGCTCTAAAACAGAAATGCGCAGCTTCGCATCAGGAGCGCTGATATCTTTTGCGTTCTCATCTGCAAATTTTCTGCGTGCATAGAAACCCGCTTTTGCTTTGTCGTAATCGTTCAGTATCTGGTTTTCATTTTCGTTAAGGGCACGTGCGTATGCTTTAATAAATGAGCGAATGTAAGTTTCTGGCTGGAAATCAAAATTACCGTTTTCAAGCAGCTGCAGGAATTTAGTATTAATTCTGCTTTCAGCTGAAATTTCCGCAATGGAAATTCCTTTCAGTTCGCGTAGCTTCTTCAGGTCCTGGCCAAATTCCTTAAGCATTCATTACTTGGATGGAGGTTAAAAAATATCAATTTTACTAAAATAACGCAACTTTATTTTAATTTCAATTGATTTAATGAGAAAAACGAAACTTTTTTAGTTCTGTTTCAGATCCCTCTATTATCAATAGCATCAAAAAGTGCTATGATCGTTTGCAGCAGTACTTGAAAGTTATAATTTAACTTACTTAAATTCAGTTTAATGACTCCTTTTTAAATTGAATCACATTTCAAAAACAGGTATATTTGTTGATTAATGCTTAATTTCTATAGATTACCACAGGATTATTTGAAGTTTACAGGCAGTGACAGGCTTGACCTGATAAACAGGCTTTCAACAAATCAGGTTATTCCCCTTGATGAGTTT
Organism: Ignavibacteria bacterium; assembly: GCA_041859235.1. Taxonomy (GTDB): domain Bacteria; phylum Bacteroidota; class Ignavibacteria; order Tepidaquicellales; family OLB5; genus OLB5. The sequence continues at coordinate 8,959 of JBHEKV010000224.1, forward strand.
TCATGTGTTAAAACTGTATTAACTACCGATAAAGGCAGAATAGTAGATCTGCTCACTTTGTATAACCTGGGCGGTATGATTTTTGCTTCCTGTTCAATCAATAATGCCAAAATTGTACAGGCACACCTGGATAAATATACGATCATGGATGATTTTAATGCAGTTGACCTTACGGGTACTCACAGCGCAATATACTTTTTCGGAAACAGAGCAATTGAATTTGTTAGTTTATTCACGGGCTGTGATCTTGCCGGTTTAAGTCCGGGCAGATTTCTTGTTACCTCTGAACGTGATGCGATAGTAACATTAAACAATAGCGCATTAGGCGGAGCTGAGTTTATATATTCGAATGCAGATAAAGATTACTGGGAAAATAAAATATTCACATCAGACAGCAAAAGTGAATTCGCGCTAAATGAGATAAATGAAGCTGAGTATGATGTATTAAGGATCGAACATGGTATTCCTGCATTTGGCAAAGAAATGAGTGAACTTACAAATCCGTTAGAGTGCGGCCTTAACAAGTATGTGAGCTTCACTAAAGGCTGCTACATTGGCCAGGAAGTAATTGCAAGACTTGACGCTTATGACAAAATAAGCAAACACATGACCGGTTTTATAATACCGGCAGATACACTTCCTGCGGAATCAGGGCAGATTAAGATCATTATTGACGGCAAAGAATGCGGGTTCTTAACCAGTGCTGCATATTCACAAGCATATGGGAACATTGCATTAGGTTTTGTAAAAACGATTTTTCTTGATTACAACAAAACATATAAACTAAGGTATAATGAAGGCGTGCTTGATTGCAGTATTGTAAAGCTGCCTTTTGCCGCTTAAATAAATAATATAAATCATCAGGAGCAATAAAAATGTCAGTTAATATTAAAGAATTATTGGGCAGTGATTCCACACTGCTTGATCACAAGTGTACAACAATTCCCAAAGAATCACTTTATTTACCGGGCGGAGATTTTGTAGACCGTGTTTGGAAAGATTCAGACCGCTCACCGCAGGTACTAAGGAATCTGCAGGCCATTTTTAATGCAGGAAGATTGCGCGGAACAGGTTATCTTTCAATTCTGCCGGTTGACCAGGGCATAGAGCACTCTGCAGGCGCATCCTTTTCGCCAAACCCGGTATATTTTGATCCTGAAAATATTGTGAAACTTGCAATAGAAGGCGAGTGCAACGCTGTTGCTTCTACACTTGGAGTGCTTGGTGCGGTTTCAAGGAAATATGCTCATAAAATTCCATTTGTATTGAAGATAAATCACAACGAATTTCTTTCATATCCCAATAAGTATGACCAGATTTTGTTTGCAGGCGTTGAGCAGGCATTCAATATGGGAGCTGCAGCAATTGGAGCTACCATTTATTTCGGCAGCGATGAATCCGCAAGGCAGATACAGGAGATATCTCAGGCATTTCAGTACGCCCATGAGCTGGGTATGGCTACAATTTTATGGTGCTATTTAAGGAACTCAGCTTTTAACGTTAAGGGTGATAAAGATTACCACGTATCTGCAGATCTGACCGGACAGGCAAATCATTTAGGGGTAACTATTGGCGCTGATATTATAAAACAGAAATTACCTGAAAACAACGGCGGCTACAATGCTTTAAAATTTGGTAAAACAAGCAAATTGGTTTATGACAAACTTTCCAGCGATAATCCTATTGACCTGACCCGCTACCAGGTGGCAAATTGCTATATGGGAAGATGCGGTCTCATTAACTCCGGCGGAGCATCAACAGGTAAGGGAGATTCAGATCTGAAAGAAGCGGTAAAAACGGCTGTAATAAACAAACGCGCGGGAGGCATGGGGCTCATTTCAGGGAGGAAAGCTTTCCAAAAACCTATGTCAGAGGGCGTTGAACTGCTGCATGCAATACAGGATGTATATCTTGATAAAGATATTACTATAGCATAATAACAATAAATTTTTCTATAAATAATAAATAAAAAATGAACAAAAAATTAAAAAAGGTAGCAGGTAAACACAGGAAAAAGCAGGCTAAAGCCAAAGCCAAGATAAAACAATCAAAAGCTAAAGCAACAAAGAAATAATGAAAAATGTTATGCTGCTGGTGTTCATAACACTGGCAGCAACTTTTACACCCATATTCGCTAAGCTGACAGTAGCAGAAATATCTCCTCTGTCATTAGGATTTTTCCGTTTTGGATTTGCTGCAATTCTGTTTTTCATTACTCTTAAAGTTAGAAAGCTGAACCTGAAGTTTGACAGAAAAGATTACCCAAAACTCATTCTCTTAGCCATGCTTTGCATACCGCTGAACCAATTCTTCTTTTTAAGCGGCATAAAACTCAGCTATGCTTCCCACAGCGGTATTATTTACTCTCTTAATCCTGTGTACGCATATGTAATCGCCGTTATATTCAGATATGAAAAGTTCTATTATTCAAAATTATTCTCAATTCTTCTTACCGTTGCAGGTATCTTTTTCATATTTTACGAAGGTTTTATGTCATCATCCATTAAGGGTGAAGTTATTACAGGAGATGTATTGCTTCTTTTCGCGGTTCTCACCTTTTCTATGTACCTGACACTTGGTAAAAAAACCATCGAAAAATACGGCGCGCTCAAAACTTCTGCATTTGTATTTCTGGCGGGTTCAGTATTATATATTCCTCTGTTCATATATGATCTTCCAAACTTTACTCTTGAACACCTGACATACAAAGGTATTATTGGCTTTGTTTACCTTTCATTTTTTGTTGCTTATCTTGCTTACTTTGTATGGTATTATGCTTTGCGCAGTATTGCGGTAAGCAAGCTTACAACTCTTTCAAATATTTCTCCACTGCTTACTGTTTTATTTTCAATTATATTTCTTGGAGAGCATATTTCTTTATTCTTTGTAATTGGTTCAGCAGTCACCCTGCTGGGTGTTTTTATCATGCACAGGGTAAGTATCGATATTTCATAAATAGGATAATCAAACTAAAACATAAATTGTCAAAAAAAATATTAAGGGTTGGTCTGGCGGGATGCGGCCATTTGGGCAGAATACACTGCAGACTGATAAATGAAATAGCTTCTGTTGATCAGCATGTGAACTTTTCGGGAGTATTTGATACCGATAGCGCTGCAGCAGAATCAATAAGCAGGGAGTACGGAATCAGATCATTTAATTCACTGGATGATATGCTGTGTGAGGTAGACGCGCTTGTTATAGTTACCCCCACATCTTCTCACTATGAAACAGCCCAAAAAGCGCTTGAGAAGGATATTAATATATTCATTGAAAAGCCCGTAACAAGTACACTTGCAGAAGCGGAGGCTCTTATCAAAATGGCAGAGGACCAGAAAGTAAAAATACAGGTTGGTCATGTTGAAAGGTTCAATCCCGCACTGGTTGCACTGGAAAAATTCGAAATGAAACCGCGTTTTATTGAATCTCACCGGTTGGCGCAGTTTAACCCTAGAGGTACTGATGTATCGGTGATTCAGGATCTGATGATACACGACATTGATATTATTCTTCACCTGGCAGGTAGTAGTGTAAATAGAATTGACGCCAATGGTGTTGCTGTCATCTCAGATGAAATTGATATAGCCAATGCAAGGCTTACTCTCGAAAACGGATGTGTTGCTAATTTGACAGCTAGCCGTATTTCTCTTAAAAGGATGCGCAAAATGAGGATATTTCAGGAGAATGCTTACATTTCTGTCGATTTTCTAAACAATAAGTCCGAGGTATTCAGATTGACAGCAAATGATACAGAAAGTAAAGGGATGTCATTTCCAATATCCGAAACAAAAAAAATAATTTATGAAGAACCCAAGCCTGAAAATGCGGAGAAAATAAACCCCATTAAGAACGAATTGGAATCATTTATAGAAAGCATTATCAATGATACACCTGTGAAGGTTTCCTTAAAAGCAGGTAAAGCGGCTGTTGAAGTAGCTGATAAGATAATTGAAATAATTAAGAACGGAAATTAGATCAGTTTGATGGATTTCGTTGGCTCAAATAACGTACTCAAGAGGATTTCGAGGATCGCCATCAAGGCCGGCGTGCAAGCTTTTGTTGTCGGAGGTTTTGTAAGGGATAGAATCCTGGGTTTGGATAAAACCGATATTGATATTACTGTTATTGGAGACGGGATCGCATTCGCAGAAACTACAGCGGAAGATTTTGGCCAGAACCTTACTGCAGTATACAAAAAATTCGGCACAGCTCTGCTGGAAGTGAACGGCACAAAGATCGAATTCGCATCTGCACGGAAAGAAAGTTATAATCCCAATTCACGCAAACCAGCTATAGAGTTTGCCGACCTTAAGGAAGACCTTCAAAGGCGGGATTTCACGGTCAACGCTCTGGCAGTTTCTCTGAATGATGGCAGCAATGAGATCATTGATATGTTTGATGGCCAGACCGATCTGAGAGAAAAAGTTTTGCGTACTCCTCTGGAGCCAGAAAAAACATTCAGTGATGATCCTTTAAGAATGATGCGGGCTTGCAGGTTCGCATCTCAACTTGGATTTGAAATTGCCGGCGATACCTTCCATGCAATGAAACAGATGAGAGAAAGACTTCGTATTAAAAAGGACTCAGAAACTGTAGTCTCTCAGGAAAGGATCACAGATGAGTTTCTTAAAATACTTGCCTCCTCAAAACCTTCAATTGGTTTAAGTCTGCTGTTCAAATCAGGGATTATGGAAATCATCTTTCCTGAAGTACATAACCTCGAAGGTATTGACCAGCGAAAAGACTTTCACCATAAAGATGTTTTCTGGCATACGCTGAAAGTGGTTGACAATATCTCAGCAGGAACTGATAATATATGGCTTAGGTTTGCAGCATTGATGCATGATATTGCAAAACCGCCAACAAAAAAGTTTGTTGAAGGTACAGGCTGGACTTTTCACGGCCACGAAGACCTTGGTGCGCGCTGGCAAAAAAAGATATTTACCAGGCTTAAACTGCCTTTTGAAAAGCTGCCCTATGTGGAAAAACTTGTCAGGCTGCACCTTCGCCCGATTGCGCTGGTAAATGAACAGGTTACTGATTCTGCGATTCGCCGCCTGATATTTGATGCAGGTGATGATATAGAAGACCTGTTTGCATTATGCAGAGCTGATATCACTTCAAAAGACCCGGCAAAAGTGAAGAAGTACCTTGGAAATTTCGATTTAGTCGAAAAAAAGGTCGCAGAAGTAGAAGAACGGGATAAGATAAGGAACTTCCAGTCACCGGTCAGAGGTGAAGAAATAATGAAAATATGCAATCTAAACCCTTCAAAAGAGGTTGGGATACTGAAATCTGCTATTGAAGAAGCGATACTGGATGGCGTAATTCCAAATGATTATGATTCCGCATTGGGATATTTGTACAAGATCAAAGATGACTTATTGAAATAATATTTCACTTTCTGTATCAGGCGCTGTATTTTCAAACTGCCGGGTAGATTTCAAATTATAAATTTCGATTTCAGCCTCTGGGATGGAACTCCTTATGAACCTGTTTAAGATAAGAAATATCGACATGTGTATAAATTTGCGTAGTACTTATATCCGCATGACCCAGCATTTCCTGGATACTTCGCAGATCAGCGCCCCCTTCCAGCAAATGTGTTGCAAATGAATGCCTGAAAATGTGAGGGTGTATTTTCTTTTCTATCTTTGCCATTTTTGAATACTTACTGATAATATCCCAAATCGCCATACGGGAAAGCGCTTTACCCCGCCAGTTAAGGAACAGATAATCCTCAGAATATGGTTGAGCCAGGGTGATTCTGGAACTGGAAATATATATCCTGATCCATTCAAGTGTTGAACCAGCAATTGGCACAATCCTTTCCTTTGAGCCTTTTCCAATAACACGAATTACTTCATCCTCATACAGTATATTTGAGGTTTTCACTGTCAATACTTCGCTGACCCTTAAACCGCACGCGTACATGATCTCGAGTATGGTCTTATCCCTCAATCCCAATGTTGAATTTACATCAGGTTGAGACAGAATTTTTTCAATTTCCTCAAATGTAAGTATATCAGGTAAATTCCTTGTTAATTTGGGAGAATCAATAAATTCAAGCGGATTTAATTTGATCGCAGAATTTCCGGAATCTATGAGGTAATCGTAAAACTGTCTTAGCGATGAAAGAAGTCTTGCCTTTGATGAAGCTTTATATTCACCTTTCAGCCGGGCCAGGAACTTCTCAATATGAGTATCACTGACATCTTCAAAGCTTTCCAATTTCTGGTCTTCAGCAAACAATCTGAATTTCTCGAGGTCAAATGAATATGAGTTAATTGTATTTGGAGAAAGGGATCGTTCAAGCTCAAGATGAAGCAGAAAATTCTGCATTTGTGAAAGTTTCAGATCATTGGAAGCCAGATTTTCAATCTTCTTCATCTGTGTTTTCAGGGTATTTTATTCTATGGTGATGTATGCCAACGATAGTTTTCAGAAAACTCTGTTTTATTTTAATAAGATCCTTCAAGGTTAAGTCACATTCATCAAGCTCACCATCAAGAAATCTGGCGCGAATAATCTCACTGATCTGAGTTTCCAATTTGGCCGGGGTTGGGTCTTCAATCGAACGCGTTGCTGCTTCAACAGAATCAGCCAGCATTACGATCCCTGTTTCTTTTGTTTGTGGTTTTGGTCCCGGGTAGCGGTAAATATATTCATGGGTCGTGTCTATCTCACCCTCTTCTGTTCTGGCCTTCTCGTAGAAATATGACACCAAGTTTGTACC
>JBHEKV010000250.1:0-4242 GCA_041859235.1 Ignavibacteria bacterium
ACTGATTGCCAACGAAATGGATATTATTTATACCAACGGCGGTACTGATCCGTATACCAACAATAATGGCAGCGCTATGCTTTCAGAAAACCAGAACAATCTTGATAACGTAATTGGCAATGCCAATTATGATATCGGGCATGTTTTCAGCACAGGCGGTTTTGGCGGAATTGCGGGACTTTCAGTAGTGTGCGTTGCTGGTAACAAAGGCAGGGGCGCAACAGGTTCAACTTCACCATTTGGTGACCCTTGGGCAATTGATTATGTTGCACATGAAATGGGTCACCAGTTCAGCGGAAACCACACACAAAATAACCTGAACTGTAATGCTAACCCCGTAACTGCATGGGAGCCCGGCAGCGGTGTTACAATTATGGGTTATGCCGGTGTTTGCGCACCCAGTCTAGCGAATAACAGTATCCCCTATTTACACGGTGGAAACCTGTTTGTAGAAATGCTTCCTTTCACACAGTTTGGCAACGGAAACACCTGCCCGGTAACAACAAATACAGGTAACAATGCCCCTGAGGTAACAATGCCAACTGCAGGCTGGACAATACCTAAATCAACTCCGTTCAGTTTGACAGGCACTGCGACTGATCCTGATAACGACCCGCTCACATATTCATGGGAACAGACAAATACAGGTCCGCAGGGTCCCCCGAATTCACCCTCAGGAAACGCTCCGCTATTCAGGCCGTTCATTCCTGTGAATAACGGTACAAGGGTTTTCCCCAAGATATCTGATATAATAAATAATACACAGAGCCTGGGTGAATTGCTGCCTTCATATGAAAGAATGATGAAGTTTAGGCTTACTGTAAGAGATAACCGCGCAGGCGGCGGCGGTATTGCCTCAGAAGAAATCGTGTTTTTCACAACTGCTGCTGCGGGTCCGTTCCTTGTAACTTATCCAAATACCAATGTTACTATAGGAGGCAACCAGAGCGTTACATGGGATGTTGCCAATACAACCGCAGCCCCCGTTAGCTGTGCTAACGTGAAAATAACACTTTCTACCGATGGCGGGAACACGTTCCCCACAGTACTGGCAGCGAACACGCCAAATGACGGCACAGAGGTTGTGACATTTCCGGCTATTGAAAATACCACCTGCAGGATAAAAATAGAAGCGATTGATAATATATTCTTTGATATGTCAAACGCTAACTTTACAGTAACAGCATCGATCGGTATTCAGCCCAACCAGAGCGGCACACCGGTTGAGTTCGGGTTATCACAGAATTTCCCGAACCCGTTTAATCCTGTAACAATACTCAGCTTTGCATTGCCAAAGAAATCAGCGGTAACACTTAAAGTGTACGATGCTCTTGGCAGAGAAACTGCAGTATTGATAAACAACGAGATCAGAACCGAAGGCTATTATAACTATGAATTTGACGCATCAAGACTCCCGAGCGGAATTTATTACTACAGGATAGAAGCCGGTGACTTCGTTGATTCAAAGAAAATGATTTTGATAAAGTAACGAATTTACTTTTGAAACCTTGTTTTTAAGGCTGATTAAGTAATTATTAATTGATTCATATTTAGTTAACCCCCGGTTAAAAGCCGGGGCTTTTTATTATTCTATGCCACACGCTATATTAATTTGTAAGAGTCATCATACAGATTACAAACGACTTAATATTAGATTTGAAAATTTCTACCCTTATTGATTTCAATATGGTAGTGATAAATATCCTTGACATTTCAAGAATTTATCATTCTATTGTAAACGTACTAATAAAATAGTTGTTTACGACTACCCATAACAACCTTTGCGTTGGTGATTAAGATTTAAAATTCAAAAAAGTAAACATGAAACAAACCAAAAGAAAAATAATTCTGTTATTGTTCATTGTTAATTGCTCATTGCAAATTGCAGAAGCCCAGCCAACACAGGAGTGGGTGGCGAGGTATGAACGTCCCTCCGGCAGCAGCGGAATAGCTAACCAGATGGAATTGGATAAAGTTGGAAATTGTTATATACTAGGTAATATACCAATTCAATCAGAAATTGGTGGGTTACTCACGATCAAGTATAATGCAAATGGTGATACACTCTGGACAAGATCTTATAATATTGGGAATGGGACTTCATATAGAAACTATGGTATAGTAGCTGATAGTATTGGAAATGTTTATGTGACAGGGTACGTAGGTTTGAATTTGCTGGGTCCTTATGATATCGTAACCATGAAATATAGCACTAACGGAACTATTGAATGGGTAAATACATATTCAGGTGCCGCAGATATATCCGATACGCCCGGTGACATAAAGATAGGTCCTGATGGAATGATTTATGTAGCTGGAAGAAGCGGGAGCAATCCAATAATGATAAAGTATAAACCTGCTGGCGACAGTGTTTGGGTTAGACTATTCAATGAATCCGGGTTCAGCAGCGGTGCGGGACAAATAGAATTTGGAGAAGGGAATAAAATATATATTAGAGGAAACAGAAGAAATATTAACAATAATCTGAATTATTACCTGTTACTTAAGTATGATACAAGTGGTACAATGCTATGGAATCGAAATTTCACAATAAATGGGACTGAAACGGCACGGGATATGGCTGTGGACAGAATTGGGAATTGTTTTATTTCTGGAGACGGTTTTTCAGGCTATACTACTGTCAAATTTGATTCTTCGGGTTCGCAGCAATGGGTTAGAACATACTTTAATAATATAAGTGAAGAAGTTAGAAGTATATGTGTTGATTTGGTTGGTAATTGTTATGTTACGGGTAAGAGCGCTTTGACTTCAGGAAACTCTGATATATTGACAATTAAGTATGCAACGAATGGAGATTCAATTTGGATTAGAAGATTTAATGGAACTGATAATTTAACAGATACCCCGTATGATATTACAATTGATGATTCCTCAAGTATTTATCTCACGGGATTGAGTATGAGTGCAAGTTCTGCATACAATTTTATAACACTTAAGTATGATAGCAGTGGTGTTTTAAGATGGGATATTATTTATAATTCCCAACCTCCAGGTAATGGAGATGATATCTCTTACAATATTATAGCAGATAGAAATAACAACATTTATATTTCAGGGGTTGCTGATAGAGGTAGTAATATTTTTGATTATGTAACTATAAAATATTCACAACCGCCAATAGGTGTAATTGTTAATTCTAACAGCATTTCTACAGATTTTAATTTGTATCAGAATTATCCTAATCCTTTTAATCCTGTTACAAAGTTCAAATTTCAAATTTACCAGTCTGAAAAGGTGAAATTAGCCATTTACGATGTTTTAGGAAATGAAATTTCAATCCTGGTAAATAAATATTTGAAAGCAGGTACTTATGAAATTAATTTTAACGCAGAAAAGGTGGCAAGTGGCATATATTTTTATAGATTGATAACAGAAGATTTTACAGATACAAAGAAAATGGTTTTGTTAAAATAACATTGTTGTCTAACCACATTTATTCCATGATTGATCATGAAATAATTAAATAAGTGTCGTTTCTTCTTATCTCGGCAAAAGCCGGGGTTTTTTATTAATTTTGTTGGATATTTTCACTATATTGCAGGTTTAATGCATTGAATATTTCCTAAATATTGGACATATTTGGTCTTATTTAAATTCAGAATTTAATTGATGCAGCCGGAAATTTCAGAAAATACAAAGTCAGTTGCTGATATGATGATTGGTGATACTGCCTTTATCACTTCAGTTGGAGATGACTGCATTGATGTACACTGCCATTGTTTAAGGCTAATGGAGCTTGGTTTTACACCCGGACAGGAAGTAACCGTTGTTGCGAAGTCACCCTTTAAAGACCCGCTTGCAGTATCAGTGCGCGGGACAATTATAGCTTTAAGAAAAAGCGAAGCGGAATGTATTAAGATAAACTGATAAATGGCTTTAAACGTTAAAGAAAAAGACTGTCATACAGATACCCTTAAGAATATCACTAAACAAAATAATTTACCCGTAGTTGCGCTTGTTGGCATGCCAAATTCAGGCAAAACAACATTGTTTAATACTTTAACCGGTTCTAACTTCAAAACTTCAAATTATCCCGGCGCTACAGTTGAGTACTCAATAGGCAGACTTGTCAGCAAATATAATTTTGCCGCGTATATTATGGATTCCCCCGGCATAATCAGCCTGAACCCCGGCTCACCTGATGAAGATGTAACAGTTGATGGTATTTTCAATCACCCCAAATTTGGTATGCCTGATGTGGTTATCGTAAGCTGTGACGTA
>JBHEKV010000056.1:0-15250 GCA_041859235.1 Ignavibacteria bacterium
CGTATCCTGACCAATTACTTTAAGACCTGCTACTTCTTTTAGTCCTTTTGTAAGCTCTATCAATTCCGATTTCAGGTCATTGCTGGATAGATGCTGATCAATTCTCTTATAGTAGTACTTGCCGTATTTGCCTTCAATTTCAGCAATCAACTCGCTCAACTTCTTCTTCTTTGCAGCAAGCATTTCACAGAACATCATTCCGTTAAAAATCCCGTCACGTTCCGGCAAATGATGCTTCAAGCCAATACCACCGCTTTCTTCAGCCCCGATAAGGATATCTTCTTTTATCATTAATTCTGAAATATACTTAAATCCGATAGGGACAGTATAGAGCTTCAATCCATATTCAGCGCATATTTCTTTAATAAGTTCACTCGATGAAAATCCTCTTACCACTCCGCCGGTCATTTTCTTATTCTCAACCATGTAAGTAAGCAGGAGCGCAAAAGTCTTTTGTGCATCAACAAATTCACCATGTTCATCAAAAATAGCAATTCTATCCGCATCGCCATCAGTTACAATACCAATATCATAATCGCCTTTTTTGATCTCTGAAGAAATAAGTGCAAGATTTTTCTGCACCGGTTCCGGACTCGAACCGCCAAATGATGGATTGACTTCGCTTCGAAGCGCGGTAAAATTTATTATCCCGTCCATCATTCCCTGGCCGGAACCATACATGGCATCATAGATTATTCTTATCCCGGAAGAATTTATGTTTGCTGTTTCTATTTTCTCTTCTAAAGTTTTCCTGTAATAATCTTTACCCTTAATGAATTCTATTCTTCCGGAAGAAATAAAGTCTTCGAACTTGCCGTTTCCGTAATTAAAATTATTTGAATTATTGAGTTCATTTTCAATCACGCTTAAGTGGGCGGGTCCCATTGAACCGCCAAATTCATCTTTCAGCTTAAAACCATTATACTTTGCAGGATTGTGTGAAGAAGTAATCATAACGCCGTAGGCAAGATTTTTATCCCTGCTAAGTAATGAAACAGTAGGGGTCGTCACGAATGAATCAGTAAGATACACTTTGACGCCATGGTTGGCAAATACTTCTGCCGAACATTCCGCAAATTCCTTTGAAAGAAACCTGGTATCATAGCCAATTACAATTCCATTATTAATTTTTGGGTGACCCTCAAAAGCTATTGCTGTAGCTTTAGAGATCTTTCTCAAATTTTCAAAAGTATATTCATCTGCAATGACTGCTCTCCAGCCATCAGTTCCAAATTTAATTGCCATTTCTGATATTAATTAATAATTGTGTTTATACTTCAAGTTTCCTGTGCTCTGAGACCCAATTCTTTACATAATCGATCGTCTCTGTGGTTGGAGTACCCGGTGTAAAAAGCTCTCCTACCCCAATAGTCTTCAGTTTATCAATATCCTCTTTAGGTATTATGCCTCCTCCAAACAATAGCACATTATCAACCTGCTTTGATTTCATAGTATCCAGGATCTTCCTGAATACTGTCATATGTGCACCGCTTAGTATACTAATACCTATCGCGTCGGCATCTTCCTGAAGCGCAGCTTCCACTATCATTTCCGGGGTTTGTCTTAATCCCAAATAAATAACTTCAATTCCTGCATCTCTGAATGCAGCCGCAATCACTTTTGCACCCCTATCGTGACCGTCAAGTCCGGCTTTAGCGATAATTACACGTATTTTTCTTTCCATAATATGTAATTGTTATGATTCCAAAACAATTTCGTTAATATTTTTGTGAGATATCTTCTGATATACCATAACTGCCGCAATTCCAACAATTACAGCAAACCACAAAGTAGCTGCCCTGATAATGAGTGTTGCAGCTACAGAAACACTCTTAGGAATAGCCAGCAGAACCAGTAAACCAGTTATACTTGCATCAGTTGCCCCTAATCCCCCGGGAAGCATTGTAGCCGCACCCGCAATTGTTGCAAAACCATAAACAAAAGTGGCAATAAATATATCAATATGCGGCGCACCCAGAACGCTGAACCCGTTGATAACGAGGTAGAAACTCAAACACTCAAATGACCATGCAAAAATACTCAAAATAATGGTTATTATTAATTCCTTAAATTTTACCATTTGATATATGCTGTCATATGCAGTATGTATCTTATGCGATTTTTTTGAAATAAAGCTGATCTTTTCAAGCATTCCAATTATCGCATATGAGAGCTTTTTACTGCTTATAACAATAACCGTCAATACAAACAATAACCCGAAACCCAAGATCAGGTTAGTACCATAACCAAACATAAGAGCACCAGTTAAACTGAGTAAAACAAGTGAGAGAAAATCAGTGATCCTTTCGGCAAAAACAATAGGTGCACTTTTGCTTACAGGTGTACCGTTCTGCTCTTTGAGCAAATAAGATTTGAAGACTTCACCTATCTTGCCGGGTGTAACTGACATTATAAATGATGAAAGAAATATAACAAAGCTCATTTTTCTTTCAATTTTGATATCCAGTACTTTTGTATAATATTCCCATCTAAAGAATCTAAAACAATAATTGCAAAGCGATAAGATCAATATTACAGGGAACATAACCCAATTGTAAAGCGCAAATGCCTCCATTAATTCATCAAAATTGGCATAAACGCTCAGCCCAAGGAATACTACTGCCCCTAAAACTACTGAAAATATTATCTTTTTCTTATATTTCTGGTACAATCAGTTTATCAAATTAATAAATCCGGTTAATGCACTATAAAGCCTAAAAACAGGCAGCCCTACAACGTTAAAGTAATCACCGCTTATTTTCTCCACAAAAGTACTTCCAAAATCATCCTGAATTCCATAAGCCCCTGCCTTATCCATTGGTGAACCGGTATTTACATAGAAGTTGATCTCTCTTAGTGGAATTTTCCTGAACTTAACAGAAGTAACTTCAAATGATTTATATAACTTATCACTCGACGTATCAAAAACTACTAAACCCGTATACACCTTGTGCTGATTCCCGCTCAGTGTTCTTAACATCTTAACTGCACCTGCGGATGATTCCGGTTTTCCCAATATCCTGTCTTTATAAACAACGATAGTATCCGCTGCAATTATTAATCCATCATTATTAACTGCTACTTCAAGCGCCTTCAATTCGGCTAAATCAGCAGCAAATTTACCGTAATTTTTGACTCTTTCAGGAATATATTCAACAATATTAGCTTGTATTACATCAAACTTCAATCCAAAATTCTTTAATAGTGCATTTAAAAGCAATTTTCTCCTTGGAGATGAAGAAGCAAGTATTATCTTCCTATTTTTCACCATTTTTTCAATTTATATACTTCATAATCTCCTGCATTTGCAAAAAAATCATACTTAGAGCCCAAAAAGGAATCAAATTCAGGGAATCTTTTAATAAGTTTCTTTGAATCTTCATCGTAACCTGAAATGAAATACAGCGGATCATTTTCCGCCACAATGATCAATTCAGGATTCCTTTTTTCAATTTCATTAAGAAATTCTCTCTTAAACGAGGAATTCTCCCCTTTCCATAGTAAAGGAAAATTATAAATGAACCTAGAAACACACTTTCTTCCAGAAAGGTAATAGATCAACGGGTCGAATCCCCAAACGTAAATACCATCAGCAATGCCGGTCTCATTTTTAACGATCTCTGTTGCTTTAAGTGTTTTTTCCATCATGAAGACAGAATCATTTGTAAAACCATTTTTGATATAAACACTCTCCAGATTCTCACTTCCTGACAAATAACTAAAAAGTACCGGATAACTTGTAAGATATGGCTTCACAGCGAAAACACACAGACCTGCTGTAAACGCCGATACAGCAAGTTTGTAAAGAAGAGATTTCCTCTTCAGTATAACTTTCACTTGCGATAATCCATAAACCGCACCTGTTGAAAGTGCAGGAATTATTACAAGGAAGTGGTAATAATAGAACTTCCATTGTATGATCAGGCTGAACAAGGAAGAAAATATCCAGACAAAGAGCAGCAGATCGGGGAATTCAGCCTTTTTCTTAAGGATAACAAAAACAAAAGCAAAAAGTGATAAAACTATGAGCGGACTGTAAACCGAATAAGTGAACAGTTTGATCAGCTGGCTGGTAATGTAACCCTTGGTTTCGGTTTCGTAGGCAATTTTGGTGTATAAAGGTGTTTGTGTGAACTGAATATCCCAGAAGGCGTTCAGTGCACCGGTTGAGTAATACAGCAAGATCATTCCCGCCCCGACGACAAGAAGTCCCGTGCAGAACACAAGCACATTCTTCACTCTTAGTGAAAGCAGGATTTTTCTATCGGTGAGCAGTATAATAAAAAGCAAAGGTATAAAAACAATAATAGTGTATTTAAAGATTAACGCGGCTGCAAACAGAATACCCGCAAAAAATATTTTTACAAATGAATGTTCATCAAAACTGGATAGCAGAAGCAATACAGCAGCTGAAAAAAACAGGTTCAGCGAACCATCTGCCTGCAATGTATGCCAATAATCTTGCCGGTAATATAGAAAAAGGTATATAACTGCAGAAAGCAATGACAAATATTTTTGTTTTGTACGCCTGAAAGAAATGAGGAAAACAATAAAAGCGGTCAGAACCTGCCAGGCAATATCAAAGATCCTTGCATTAAACATCGATTCACCTGAAACAAATTGAATAAAAGCGAAAAGGAAATGTATTCCCGGGGGTTTAAGATCAAATACGTGAAGGTAGTTCATCCTGCCTTCAAGCAGTAATTTCCCTGCGTAAGCGTAAATTGCCTGGTCTCTGCCGAACGGATATGTTAAGCTAACGCTGCCAATAACAGCACCCGCAAATAATACAACAAGCCCGAACAAAAAAAACTGCCTGTTAGATAAACTTAAGCCCAAAAATATTAATTTAGTTTAAAATAGAATGGTATAAACTTTTTAGCTATAGAGTTGTATTTATTTTAGTGGATCTACTATTTGTTCCGTTAAACTGAATTTCCTGTAAAATTACAATTTTTTGATTAATTAGCAATATTATAACTTTGCCATTAATCCCGGCAGAGCTTCGATCACTAAATCCCTTTTGATCTTTTCCCGTTCCCCTGACTTACGGAATTTCACTTCAATTTCGTCGTTTTTCATATTCTTATCGCTCACCACAAGCTGTAATGGAATACCAATAAGGTCAGCATCCTTGAATTTTACTCCCGGACTGATATCATCCCGATCATCAAACAACACTTCGTATCCCCTGGCGGTTAACTCGTTATACAATTTCTGCGCTTCTTCCTTAACGGAATCTGATTTTTTGTTGACACTTATCAGATGGATATGGAATGGTGAAATTTCCCCGCTCCAAATAATACCGTCTTTGTCATGGTTTTGCTCAATATAAGCTGCTGCGATTCGCTCTATTCCTATTCCGTAACTTCCCATTATTATCACATTCTCTTTTCCGTTCACATCCAGATACTTCGCGCCCAGCGCTTCTGCATATCGTGTGCCAAGTTTGAATATATGTCCAACTTCAACCGCTTTTGTCATTCTTAAGACCGAGCTGCCGTCATATGTTTTTTCACCATCCTTAACAGTCCTAATATCCATATATTCTATACCCGGAACATCACGCTTCAGGTCAATATTTCTGATATGATAATCATTCTTACAGGCACCGCTTACCAGTTCATCTGCATCGTGTAATCTCAGATCGGCAATCATCTTTACATCTTTATTCCTGAAATTCACCGGGCCAATTGAACCGGCATCGGCTCCCGCTATTTCAAGCAGTTCTTCAGGGTGTGCAGCCCTTATACCGGCAAACTTGTTTGCCAGTTTGGTTTCGCTGAACTCATCATCTCCGCATACCAAAGCAAGAACATATTCATCTTTCTTTTGTTCCGATTTTGAAGGAACAATAAATAACCTCGATTTGGCGAGCCTTGACCTGTCATCGATTCCCAGGAATCCGGCAAGTTCATCTATGCTTTTAATATCAGGCGTATGGAATTCTTCCAGCGGCAGGTCAGAATTCACTCTTCCAATTTCTTCAGAATGTGAAACGGCGACTTCAATATTTGAAGCATAGCTATTATCATTGCTTAATACTACAGTATCTTCACCGGCTTCAGCTTCAACCATAAATTCCTCTGACTCACTTCCGCCCATAGCTCCGCTGAATGCTGAAACTGTAAAAAATCGTAATCCGCATCTTGTAAAAATATTTCTGTATGCCTGCGCATGTTTATTGTATGATTCATCCAAACCTTCCCATGTTGCGTCAAAAGAATATGCGTCCTTCATGGTGAACTGCCTCCCCCTGAGAACTCCACCGCGGGGTCTTGGTTCATTGCGGAATTTTGTCTGGATCTGGTACCAAATCTGCGGGAGGTGCTTGTATGAGATCAAGTTAGGCTTCGCAATTGAAGTAAATACCTCTTCATGCGTTGGCGCCAGGACCAACTCGCGGTTCTTTATCCTGAAGATATCATCACCATAATCATCAAGTCTGCCGGTTTCTGCCCACAATTCATTTGGTGAAAGGGCTGGCAAGTAGAACTCACATCCGCCAATAGCATTCATTTCCTCTCTCACGATCTTTTCCACCTTCTTGAAAACCCTGAGCCCAAGCGGTAAATATGAATATACACCTGCTGTAAGCTGCCTTATCATTCCTGAGCGTACCATTAATATATGTGAAGGAATCACCGAATCTGAAGGCACTTCTTTTAAAGTAGGTAGAAAATATTGGCTGAATTTCATCTGATTTGTCCTGAATTTTTACAAAGATATCATTTTTATGCAAAAAACTCAATGAAAATACATAAAAACAACATACTTAACAAAAGTATACCCTCTACAAGGTATTGAATTCAGGGTAGATAGATAATATTTTTATGTAGTGTATTTATGGTAATTTTACAATAAAGGAGTTATAAATGTCATCACATGAATTAAAAAACAAACGGTTACAGAGATTTAACATAATAATGGCGCTGGCTCTGATGGCTGTATTATTCATTTTTGCCAATTCAAATATTCTTTTCGCACAGCAATTCAAGGAAGTCAATTTTCCGGATGGTTCAATTGCGGGTATAGAAAGCAGCATCAACACGCATGCAAACTACAGGATATATCAGTTTTCACAGAATGTTATTAAATTCGAGCTTCCGGAGGTTTCATTTGTGAAGATAGGACTTTATGATGACAAGAACAATCTTATCAGGACTTATTTATATAACAACCTGCAGGCAGGCACATACGAAATAAATATCAATTCAGCAAATTTAGATAAAGGAAAATATACCTGTGTTCTTTCTTCCGCCGATGTGCAGGAAAGTTCAAAGGTAATTATTGAATAAATAACCATAAATAAAAAAACTAATGGGAGCCGGAAGCTCCCATTTTTGTTTAAAAAGGACCAAGACTGACCGGTTACCTTATTATCGCCAAAACAAGCAGCACGATCACCAATACCAGGATTATTGTGATCAGCGTACCGGTGCTAAGATCCATCGAATTTTCAGCGTTAGAAACTTTATATTCATACTTCTGCTGCTGTTTGTTGTATTCTTTATCCTTTACAACGAACATATCCATATCTCCATCACCATCTTTATCGGCAAAGAACATCGGATACGGCATTTTCGGATCCACAAAAAAAGTGCGGCTGTACGTTTCATAATTATTGTTTTCGAGTACAAACGATGGGTTCTCATTGGTTCCCATGTTTTTATAATAGGAAACATTTCCATTATCAAATTTCAGGGCGTCAAAATCACCATCTTTATCAACATCAACCATTACCGGATTCTCAAAATCCAGTTTGCCTTCCAGGTATGCACCTGATAGCTTACTGATGCTTTCGTTTGAATAATCATCCTTTGAATTAAAACCCATTGAAGTAAAAGAGATCAGGATTAGAAGAAATAACGCAGAAGTTAGATTTTTCATTTTTTTAGCCGATATTTTTAAAAAATTTATTGTATAAATATATCCATTAATCATCAATAAAACAAGCGTTACAACTGCAAAGTTCTGCCTGAGGTCATCCTTTCAAGTATTTAAATTGAATATTTATTGTGATTTTGCTAATTTGTATCAATATATGATAGTACTTCAAATTCCGCGTTCCGCATGTGAATTTTTCTTTTTCAAATTAGCTCTTTTTTCGTTAGCAGTTCTTCCTGTAATGCTGTATTCGTGCAAACCAAACGACTCTCCTGTTATACCGGAAGAACCGCTTATAACTTGGAATGTACAGAACACAAATATTACCAATAATCTAAAGGCGCTTTATTTTACAAATACTCTTACAGGATACGCGGTCGGCAACTCATTCCCAAATGATACAAACAAATTGATAAAGACAACCAATGGCGGGAACAGCTGGTTCAGGATTCCGCTTGCAGTATATGATACTTCAAGCTACAATTCAGTTTGGTTCAGAGACCCGAATACGGGCTATATCGCAGGATCGCGCGGAAAGATAAACAAGACAACTGATGGCGGAAATAACTGGAACAATCTGCCAACAGGAAACAGCAGCTACCTTTATGATATAAAGTTTTTTGACGCATTAACAGCAATTTCCTGCGGCACCGGAGGAACAATGATAAGGACCACGAATGACGGCATTACGTGGATACCGGTTATCACCTCAACGCAGAACGCTTTGTATTGCATTTCACTCAGTCCAAACGGGGAAGCGTTTTCCTGCGGAGACGCAGGTACACTTCTGTACAGCAGTGACTTTGGCAGCAGCTGGGAGCAGTTGATTTCCGGGACAAATTACACTTTGAAATCCATTTATTTTGCAAATACAAATACAGGCTGGGCTTGCGGGCAAGGCGGGACAATCATTAAGACTACAAACAACGGTGCGAACTGGAGTCTGCTTAACACTCCCGTAAGCGGTGAATTCACCTCGCTCTTTTTCATAAATGAGACCACAGGATTCTTTACCGGGGACCAGGGACTAATTGTAAAGACTGTAAACGGAGGTGATTCATTTAATATAAGCAATCCTGTTACGCAGAATTATCTGCGCAGTGTATTCTTTATTAATCTTCAAACAGGCTGGGCTGTTGGTGAATACGGAACTGTAATAAACACTATTAGCGGTGGTGATTAAACGCTGCAGCGATCAGTTTTTCAGAACGCGTTTCAGAGTTTTTTCAAGATGCTCATCTTCAAAAGGTTTTACCAGGTAACCGTCAGGGCTTAATTCCCCTATCCTGTTAAGTGTAGTTTCATCCTCAAATGCTGTAAGGAAAACAATATGAATATCATACTTCTCCCTTAAAAGGCGGGCTGTATCAAGTCCGTTTAGCTTACCTTTTAGTTCTACATCCATTAAGATCAGATCAGGCTGAGCACCCTCTATGATCTCGAGTACTTTCTCACCGGAATCAGAAATAAAAGCAACATTATAGCCAAGGCTTGTAAGGCACTTGCTTATATCCATTGCTACAATACCTTCATCTTCAACAATAGCAATATTATTCTTAGCCATAGAAAAATTTTTTAATTACGGGAATTAATTTGTATTAATTTACTAATAATCAATATTTAAATCTACAGAAATCTGACGATAATATTGATTGAATAGTGGATTATTTTTAGGTATTTTTGAAGATTAGCGGGAGTAATTCAGTGGTAGAATGCCACCTTCCCAAGGTGGACGTCGCGAGTTCGAGTCTCGTCTCCCGCTCAAAAATCAGGACCTGATAAGATTTGTTAAACATAAAAATATACTCGTTCAGCTACAAGAAAAGCGGCATCCCCAAAGATACATCTTCCAACGGCGGTGGTTTTGTTTTTGACTGCAGGTTTATATACAATCCCGGCAGAGAAGAATCATTTAAAATGCTCACGGGTAAGGATAAAGCCATAATTGAATTCCTGGATAAGAACAAAGTTATGGGGGAATTCCTGAAGAGTGTTTACTCAATTTCAAGTGCTGCTGTTGATAATTACCTTCACAGGGATTTTACAAACTTAATGTTCAGCTTTGGATGTACGGGAGGGCAGCACCGGTCAGTTTTTTCCGCTGAAAAACTCGCCGTATTTTTGAAAGAGAAATATGGTGATAAAATTAGAGTGAGTGTTATGCATAACGAATTTCCTGAGCTGAACAACTGATTCAGGCATAACAAAGATAAGAAAAATAATACACAGGAAAGTAATTCATAAGATTGGACAAAACTAACTCCAGCCTTCAGATACTGGAAAAAAGAACCTTTACACTCCATTTAATTTCACAGGTATTTAACGGAATTGCCATTGGCATTATTCTGCTGCAGGATGTTATTTTAAAGAAGACACTTGGCGGCAGTAATTTCCAGGTAATGATACTGACGTTTCTTGTCAGCTCATCGTTTCTCTTTTCGATATATGGCAGCGAACTTGTAAACCGTTCACGCAGCAGAGCGAAAACAATTCTGATAATTGGAGTAGCCGCAAAGTTCTTCCTGATAATTATTCCTTTATTCGATAATCCCGTTTATTATATCGCCTGTATTGCAATAGGCGCTTATCTTGATGCATTGCTGCTATCAATATGGAACATAGTTTTTAAACATAACTACACTGATAAGAACAGAAGTAAGTTATACTCCTACGCATCATCACTTCAGACAGTTTTTGTTGTTATTGTAACCACTGTGACAGGTTACTTTCTTGATATTAACGGTAACATCTATAAGCTCATATTCCCAATTGCGGGAGTATTTGGTATACTTGTTTACTGGAGCCTTGCCAAAATGATCACACTGAGTATGGACGATTATTCCGGCAAAGAAAAGGTACATAAGTCACATTACAACCTGAGGCTATTAAAAGATATTGCAATTTTACCTCTCAGGAATACACTGAGAATATTTAAAGAAAACAAAGCGTTCCTGAGATTTGAAGCATATTTCTTTTTGTATGGAATGGCTTTTATGGTACTTTCCCCGGTTATACCTGTTTTCCTTGTTGATGACCTGAAACTTTCGTACTCACCCATTTCATTTGCAAAAGGAATGATCTTTCATACTGCATTGATTCTTGTTACACCAATAATGGGAAGGTATCATGGTACAGGTAATCCGACCAGATTTTGCGGATATGTTTTCAGCGCGCTCGCCCTGTTTCCTCTTATTCTTGTTTCAGCGAAATATTTCGCAGGCGCAGGACTAATAACTAATACTGAAATTACGGTTTATGTATCATATTTTATATTCGGCTTCGCTATGAGCGGCGTTACAATTGCATGGACACTGAGCTCAATTTACTATGCCCCAAAGAATGAAGTTTCCAATTACCAGGCAGTTCATATAACTCTGACCGGCGTACGCGGCGTATTCAGTCCCGCCCTTGGCTATGCAGTCATGAAGATATTCGAGATCGAGTATTCTTTTTATCTTTCAGCGTTCCTGTTCCTGCTTGGCGGTATAATGATGTGGAAAGAAAGCAAAAAACTTACTGAAAACTGACTTGAAGGTTTTAAAAAAAGCTGTAATTTTGTATGACTTTACCAAAAGTACGGGCGGTTAGCTCAGCTGGTTCAGAGCGCTTGCCTTACAAGCAAGATGTCGGGGGTTCGAATCCCTCACTGCCCACAGAAAAAGCTCAAATCGAATGATTTGGGCTTTTTTGTTTTGTATAAGTTAGCTCAGCGGTTCCATAGCGTCCCGCCTTGGCGGGACAAGATGTCGGGGGTTCTCCCGAAGGGACTCCCTGGGAGCACTGCCTACAGAAAAAGACGCTATAACGGCGTCTTTTTCGTTAAATATACATCCCATGTCTCAGAATCAGCGAATGCTTAGAGTAACCGGATGAGGCGAGAACTCAATGCACCATAAACTTCGCCATTTCTGACTTATGCAGCTTACCTTTTTTATTCAGATATACCTTTATCATAACAAATATTATTGGTGTAACAAAAAGCACATGTATCGCTGATGTAACTACTCCCCCAATCATTGGCACTGCGATTGGCTTTGCAAGGTCGGCACCAGTACCAGTTGCCCACATTATTGGGATTAAACCAATTAGATTCACTGCCACTGTCATAATTTTGGGTCTAAGCCTTAATACTGCGCCATCTTTTGTTGCCTGAATAATATCCTGAGTTGACACAATATCATTTTTTTCTATCATCTTCTTATCAAGCGCTTCATGAAGGTAGATCACCATTACTACACCTGTTTCTACTGCCAGTCCATACAGAGCAATAAAGCCAACCCAAACTGCGACTGAAAAATTGTAATCTAGTATTGCCATAAGATAAACACCGCCTATCAATGCAAACGGAACTGAAAGCATAACAAGTATTGATTCAAGGAAGTTCTTGAATACCATAAAGAGCATTACAAATATTATGAGGAAAACAATCGGCATAACTATTTCAAGCCGTTCTTTTGCCCTTATCTGATTTTCCCATTGACCGCTCCAGGTATAATAATAGCCTTTTGGTAATTTTGGTGCAAACTCCTTATCCAATACATCCTTTGCATCATTTACAAAACCGCCCATATCACGTCCTCTTACATTCAGAAATACTATTGAGCGCAGCATATTATTTTCACTGGATATCATTGGTGGTCCGGATGTTACTCTAATATCAGCCAATTCACCAAGCGGAATTTGGAATACCTGGCTGTTTGAATTGTTTGATACTGAAGAACTGTTCATTTCTGAGCCAGCATTCACCTGCATGGATGAACCTGTAGAACCTACCGTTACCAAAATATTTTTTAACTTATCAATATCTTCCCTGTAATCCCTGAAATACCTTACGCGTATCGGGAATCTTCTCCTTCCTTCAACAGTATTGGAAATATTCTCACCGCCAATTGCAGTTTCAATTACATCCTGAACATCACCTATATTCAGTCCATATCTGGAAATCGCGTCGCGTTTGATATCAATATCAATATACTTGCCTCCCTGAGTTCTTTCGGCAAATACGTCAGCCGCGCCATTTACCTTCTTTACGATTTCCTCTGCGTCGATTGCTAATCTTTCAAGGGTATCAAGGTTATCACCGAAGATTTTAATTCCAAGGTCAGTCCTGACACCTGTGGAAAGCATGTTTATTCTGTTAATGATAGGCTGTGTCCATGCATTGCCAACACCGGGTATCTGCATTTTTGAGTTCAGTTCTGCAATGATATCATTCTTCGTTAATCCTTCCCTCCATTCAGATTTATCTTTGAGTATAATAATGGTTTCAATCATATTCATCGGAGCGGGATCAGTCGGAGTATCCGCCCTTCCGACTTTGCCGAGGACGTGAGCAACTTCCGGCACTGATTTAATGATCTTATCCTGCATCTGCATTATTCTTTTTGCTTCAGTAATTGAAACATTAGGAAGTGTTGTTGGCATAAACAGCAGGCTTCCTTCATCAAGCGAGGGCATAAATTCAGAGCCGCGGTTCATAACTAACGGAACAGTTATTAATAATGCTAATACATTTACAGCAAGTGTTGTTTTCCTGTATTTAAGAGCCAGGTTTAAAACAGGTTCATAAAGCATTCTGAAGAATTTACTTACCGGATTTTTATGTTCAGGATAAAACTTCCCACGCATAAATAGGGTCATAAGCATGGGCACCAGCGTTACTGTAATGATTGCAGAGCCTGCCAAAGCAAATGTCTTGGTAAATGCAAGCGGGTGGAAAAGCTTGCCTTCCTGGCCTTCAAGCATAAACACAGGAAGGAAAGAAACTACTATTATTCCAATTGAAAAGAAAATAGCTCTGCCAACCTGTTTGGCTGATCTAATTGATATTTCGGTATAATCTATAGTTTCTCCCCGTTCGGAAGCCATTGCAATGTTTCTGTATGCATTTTCTACCATTACAATGGATGAATCAACCAGTACACCAATAGAAATTATGAGACCCCCAAGACTCATAATATTAGATGTAATGTTAAACTGTTTCATTAATATAAAAGCTATCAGGACTGATACAGGTATTTCGATAATAATCCTTATCGCGCTTCGCCAGTGAAAGAGAAATATCAATACTATCAGACTTACAACAATTGCTTCTTCAATTAATGAGTGCTTTAGAGTATCAATTGCATTATCAATTAGTGTACTTCTATCATATGATGTTTCTATCTTTACACCCTCAGGAAGACCTTTTTCAAGCTCCTTAATCTTTTCCTTTACCCGCTCAATGACAACGGATGCATTTTCACCGTAACGCATCACTATTATACCGCCAACAACTTCTCCCTCGCCATTCATATCCAGCAGGCCGCGCCTGGTATCTCCGCCAATCTGCACCGTGCCCAGGTCTTTTATCCTAACAGGTACGCCAAACTTTGTACCTTTAATAGTAATTTCTTCAATATCATTTGGGGATTGGATGTATCCTTTGCCTCTTATAAAAAATTCCTTATCACTTGATTCAAGGTTCTTGCCGCCAACATCTTTATTACTGTTTCGTATTGAATTCACAACGTCATTTATTCCTATGCCATAGGAAGAAAGTTTCGCGGGATCAATATCTACCTGGTACTGCTTTATAAATCCGCCGATAGAAGCAACCTCAGCCACACCTTCAACTGATGTTAACTGGTATTTCAGGAAATAATCCTGCAATGCTCTAAGCTCACCCAGGTCATACTTATCACTTTTTAAATGATACCAGAATACATGCCCAACACCGGTTCCATCCGGACCCATCACAGGCGTAACTCCCTGCGGAAGAGTATTCTGTACCTGGTTCAGTTTTTCGAGCACACGGCTTCTAGCCCAATAAATTTCTGCGTTGTCCTCAAATATCACGTAAATAAAGCTCATGCCAAACATTGATTGTGAGCGAACAGCCCTGACTTTTGGAATGCCCTGCAGGTTTTGTGTTAATGGGTATGTTATCTGGTCTTCAATTATCTGCGGACTTCTTCCCATCCATTCAGTAAACACAATAACCTGGTTTTCCGAAAGATCTGGTATGGCATCGACAGGTGTATTATATACTGACCATATTCCAAAACCAGCAATAACCAGGTAAAGCACTAGTATAAGAAAACGGTTACGCGCAGAAAATTCTATTATTTTTTCAATCATGGCTTACATGAGTTTTATATATGAATAGACAAGAAATAAATTAATGTTTATGCTTGCAGCCCTTATGATCCATTTCTTTATCATTTTTTACATCGCTTTTTGACTCTGATTTTTCTGTGTTTTCCTTTAATTCAAGATCCATTCCGCATTTTGGGCACGTGCCCGGTTTATCTGATATAACTTCAGGATGCATTGGGCAGGTGTATGTTTTGGTAACAGTTGAATCAGTTACAGAATTACCCGA
>JBHEKV010000157.1:0-5469 GCA_041859235.1 Ignavibacteria bacterium
ATTGACTTGAAATGCACGAATACGTCCTTTCCATCATTACCAGTTATAAATCCAAATCCCTTATCAGCATTAAACCATTTTACTTTACCTTTCTGCATTCGGCTTCTCCTCCTTTCTAAGTAATAAAATTCAAGCGTTAAAAACTACGAAAATCAACGCCCTGTAATACATTCCTGCAATATGCCGGAATTAATCTATGCAAATATACTAAAATATTATTAAAAAATAATGCTTTAGCAAAAAAAAATGTGAGCCGGGGAGGTCTCGAACCTCCGACCCTCTCCTTAAAAGGGAGATGCTCTACCACTGAGCTACCGGCCCCGCCAAAAAACATCCAATTTTCAAAGATCGTTTTTGTAAAACAGCAATATAACAAAAAAATAATTGCAAAAATAAGAAAAATCAATTATTTCAGCAATTACATGCTAAAATTCAGGCAGAAACAGCCTTAATTTTAGCTTTTGCCGTGAGCAGCATGTGCTTTGCGGCGTCTTTATCCAAACCGGGTTCTTTTGATTCCAGCACCCTCTCTGCTTCGGCTTTCTCTTTCTCAGCCTGTGCAACGTCAATATCTTCAACGGGAATTAATGATTCCGCAAGCATAGTAATATGATTGTTGTGCACCTCTACAGTACCTCCTGATGTAACGAAATTCTTAGTTTCATCAGCCTGTGAAGTGAACTTAACTGAACCCGGAATAATTGTTGAAATAAACGGGGCGTGGTTATGAAGTATCTGGAACATGCCTTCAATGCCCGGGGCGGTAAAACTCTTTACTTCACCGGCAAATACGATCCTGCCGGGTGTAACTATTTCTAAATGGATCAAACTATCTGACATCTTTTATAACGTTTTTGCTTTCTCCAGCGCTTCTTCTAAATTACCTACCATGTAGAAAGCATTCTCGGGGATATCATCACACTCGCCGCTAACGATAGCTTTAAATCCTTTAATTGATTCTTCAATCTTTACATACTTTCCTTTTGAACCTGTGAACTGCTCAGCAACAAAGAACGGCTGAGAAAGGAACTTCTGAACTTTTCTTGCTCTTTGAACAGCAAGCTTGTCTTCGTCTGAAAGCTCATCGATACCGAGAATATTTATAATATCCTGAAGATCTTTATATTTCTGCAATACTTCTTTTACTGACTGTGCAACATTATAATGCTCTTCACCAATCACAAGCGGATCTAAAATACGCGAAGTTGATGAAAGCGGATCAACCGCAGGATAAATACCAAGCTCGGAGATCTTTCTATCAAGTACCGTTGTTGCATCAAGATGCGAGAATACAACAGCTGGAGCCGGATCTGTCAAATCATCCGCAGGAACGTAAATAGCCTGAACAGATGTAATTGAGCCCTTCTTAGTTGATGTAATCCTTTCCTGAAGCGCACCCATCTCCGTTGCCAGGGTTGGCTGGTAACCTACCGCTGAAGGCATACGGCCAAGCAGCGCAGATACTTCAGAGCCTGCCTGTGTGAAACGGAATACGTTATCTACAAACAGAAGAACGTCTTTACCTTCTTCATCACGGAAATACTCAGCTACCGTTAAACCTGTTAAACCGATACGCTGACGCGCTCCGGGCGGTTCATTCATCTGTCCGAAAACTAAACAAGTCTTATCAATAACGCCTGATTCTTTCATTTCTCTCCAGAGATCGTTTCCTTCCCTGGTACGCTCACCCACCCCTGCGAATACTGAGTAACCGCCGTGGAATGTAGCGATATTATTTATCAGCTCCTGGATAAGAACTGTTTTACCTACACCCGCGCCGCCGAAAAGACCGGTCTTGCCGCCCTTGGTGTATGGCTCTAAAAGATCAACAACTTTAATACCTG
Source organism: Ignavibacteria bacterium (assembly GCA_041859235.1). Taxonomy (GTDB): domain Bacteria; phylum Bacteroidota; class Ignavibacteria; order Tepidaquicellales; family OLB5; genus OLB5. The sequence goes on from JBHEKV010000157.1 coordinate 1,845, forward strand.
TTTCAAGAATTTCTTTCTGTGTGGAAAGCTCATCAAGAGAAGGCGCCTGACGGTGAATAGGCAGAGTTTTTTTGGTTTTCAGCGGCGCAAGTCCGTCAATTGTATCGCCGGTTACATTCATTAAGCGTCCCAATACTTCGGGTCCTACCTGAATTGTAATTGGCGCGCCTGTATCAATTACATCCATGCCCCTTACCAAACCATCAGTGGTATCCATCGATACTGCCCTTACTCTGTCTTCGCCAAGATGCTGCTGCACTTCAGCGATCAAAATGTCTTCAACGCCATCTGTATTCTTTCTGGGGATCTGTAATGCTGAGTAAATTTCAGGTAACCTTCCGCCTGAAAAGTCGATATCAAGTACAACACCGATAATCTGTACGATCTTGCCCTTATTCTGCTGATTTTCTGCCATTTATGCTAAAAATGATATATTTTATTGATTTATTATTAGTATAGATTACAAATATATGGAAAATTTAAGAAACTTGAAAGTGTGAATTTGAGTGAAAAAACCTTAAGAAAACAAAAAACTGCCACAAAGGCACAAAGACTCAAAGAAAATCTTAAACGAATTAACCGACAAGTACGCAATAACAGCGAAAGTGATCACAAAGATCAACAACTTTCTCAGAGCAAAATGCGGAGCTTTCAATTCAGGTACGAAAACCCACTCTCAACAAATATCACTTAATGATACACCTGCAAAAGATTTACTCCCTATATTGCTCTTGAACTAAAAATTTAAACTCCGGAAAAACCATGGTAAGCAGCTTATTGTTTCCGTATTACATGGATCTGAAGAAACCCTGTTTAACGTGTCAGCACTATAACAGAACTACGAGCGTAAGAGATGCATTGAAGATGATTGAAGAGTCAGAAGCGAAGCTTGAATATGAGTACGGCCAGAAATTCTGCCTGAAGCACAAAGTATTCGTGTACTTCAACTGGAACTGCGGCGAGCATAACACATGGAAAAGATAAATACGTAATTCCGGAGCATATCAATACTTCAAAAACACTTCATCATCATAGCACCAGGCCCACTGTTCGCCTGGCTCTGCTGATGTAATTATGGGATGTTTGGTGCTGTGATAATGTTTGGTTGCGTGTTTATTGGGAGAATTATCACAGCAGTGTGTGCCGCCGCAGGTCTGGCATGTGCGCAGGTGAACCCAGTTATCGCCGGTTTTTATGCACTCATCACATACATATGCTTTCGCTTTTTTGATTTGAGTTGAATCGAAATGATTGCAGTTTGGCATGATGGATTGAATTTAATTGATGAAAATGAAAATCTCTTTAGTTCTAATTTTCTAATTCGTGTAATTAGTGGTTTACGCTTTTGATTCCTAATTCTTAATTCCCAATTCTTAATTTATTCCATCCCCATTTTCGCGCTCTTCAAAATCATCGTGTTCAAACCATCGATATACATTCCGCTTACTTTTTTGTTCTTAAGGTAAACGATCTGATTATAGTAGAGAATTATCATTGGTGAATCCTCGAGTACTATCTGCTCCATTTCGTTGTACAATTTTTTACGAGTTTCAAAATCGGTGAGCTTCATTGCAAGCTCGTATAATGAATCAGCGGCCGCATTCTGGTAATGCGTGTAATTGGGTCCCATTGGCGAGTGATTTTTGCTGTAAAACAGCGCCATGAAGTTTTCGGGGTCAAAGTAATCAGCGCCCCAGTTGCCGCGCCAGAAAGGAAGCTCGCCCCCCACCTGTGATGAGCGCATGGTTGATGCCTGCATGAAATCAAGCTGCGCATCGATTCCAATATCCTTAAGCTGCGCCTGGACTGACTCGCCAATGAGCTTTTGAGTATCATCATTTGATACTACCAGCTTAACGGAAAGTCCTTTTCCATCCGGGTATCCGCCCTCTGAAAGGAGTTGTTTTGCTTTTGCGACATCATACGTGTAGCCCTTCAGATCTTTGTGAAATCCAGGCATGCCGGGCGGTATGGGTCCGTTGACTCCGGGAGTACCGCGAAATTTGAGCACGTAGTTTATAATTTTTACTCTATCTATTGCGTAATTTATCGCTTGTCTTAATTTGCGGTTATCTGCAAGCACATTGTTTTTACCCCCGGGAACGTTCTTATCAAGCTGCACGCCAAGGTAAACTGTATTAAGCCATGGCTGTTTAACAAGCTCAAAGTCATATTCAGGTTTCAGTTTACCATTTTCATCGGTTATCTGGCTCAAAACTTCAGGGGAAGGTTCATAGTAATCGAACTTTCCCTGCTGGAAATCAAGGAAGGCTGTTTCACTGGATTTAATGAAATTCACTTTAATACCATCAAGATAAACCGCGGGCTTGCCGGCTTTGTTCAGATTCCAGTAATTCGGATTCTTTTCCATTTCAAGCTCACGGTCAACTTCCCATCTGACAAACCTGAATGGTCCGGTTCCCACCGGATTGTAGCCCAAATTATCCTTGTAATACTCCACTGCTTCCTTTGGATACACAAAAGCGTAAGGCATTGTAAGTATGCTTAAAAATGGCGCAAAAGGTTTTGTGAGCGTTATGATAAGCGTTGTATCATTTGGCGCCTGAATTCCCGTAATTTCTTTTACATTGTTATATTTTTCCTTTATCGAAGTGATGTATTCAAGGGCGCCCTTTATCCTGTCACGGAAAAGCCATGCGCCTCGCGTTTTGGTAGAAGGATCGCAAACACGCTCAAAACAGTACTTGAAATCACTTGCTTTCACTTCCCTGCCCTTGCCATCAGGGAAGCAGGGGTTATCGTGGAAATAGACCCCTTTGCGTATAATGAAAGTATAAGTTAATCCATCGGCGGAAATGGTGTGCGATGAAGCAAGGTTATCTTCCAGATTCATAGCCTGTGTGTATTCCAATAGCCCTTCAGTCATTTGCTGAAGGGGCCAGCCTGTGGGATAGTTGCTGCACATTATTGGGTCAAGGTTCTCTATCCCCTGTGATTCATTGTACCGGAATATATTAGACGAGGAATCCTTTTTAGAACATGATGAGAAGAGTATGGTGAAGGAAATAATGGCGATAACATGTGTGATTTTGGATTTCATTTATAATATGATTGTTGGTCACAAGACCAACAATGGGGGTTAGTTTTATGATATTATTATTATCAGCAAAGATATGAGTTTAATGAGAAAGATAAAATTTAAATAAAAGTTCCGGATATGGAACACGGATTAAACCGATAAAACGGATTGACACGGATTGTATTTTGGAAAGGTGAATTTACAGATTGAATAAGCAAAAAAAAGTACTTCAGAGAGCACATAGTTTCCCGAGTATTTGTGATATTCGTGGAATTAGGGTCCCCATTTTTTACATGAATTCTTTATCCACAATGGGACCTTTCCTCAATTTAAAGTATGACATAACCCAAAAGGGTTAAAAAAATTACAAAATCTGCAAAAATGGCACCGAATAATATACCCGATATGCGTTAGGATTATATCGTAACTAAAATCTATATTTGTGAAAATAACCATTTAGGAAAAAGTGCTTCAGCAAATCCAGAAAAACATATTTATCTACAAGTTCTTGAGCGGGCTCTCACCGGTGGGATTCAGCAAGTATACTATTTGTTATGTTTCGTTCAAACCGAAGCAGGATAAACA
>JBHEKV010000211.1:0-18332 GCA_041859235.1 Ignavibacteria bacterium
ATGTTCCCGCAGCTTCGTGATGGCACAGGGATCATACAGGGAGTTGTTTCTCAAAAGGAAGTCTCAGAAAAAGTATGGGAAGATTTCAAAAAGCTTACACAGGAATCATCTCTCATAGTAACCGGGACAGTTGCCAAACACCCCAAAAAAGAAGAGTATGAGCTTCATGTTAAGGATATTGAAATTGTGCAAATTGCAGAACCATATCCAATTACACCAAAAGATCATGGTATAGAATTCCTTGCAGACCACAGGCATTTGTGGGTACGCTCACAGAGGCAGACCGCAATTATTAAAGTACGTGAAGAAATTATCAAAGCATGCCGTGATTATATGTATGATAACGGCTTTACGCTTTTTGATTCACCTATATTTACGCCAAACGCTGCAGAAGGAACAACGACATTATTTTCATCGGACTATTTTGACCTTGGCAAGGCATACCTTGCGCAGACGGGTCAGCTGTACGCAGAAGCCGGTGCGATGGCCTTTGGAAAGGTATATGATTTTGGCCCGACCTTCCGCGCGGAAAAATCAAAAACACGCAGGCACTTAACTGAGTTCTGGATGATCGAGCCAGAAATGGCATTTTATGATATTTATGATGATATGGATCTCATTGAGGATTTTATTGTATATATAGTTGAGCGTGTAATTACCAACAGAAAGAAAGAGCTTAATATACTTGAGCGGGATATAACAAAACTCGAAGCGGTAAAAAAACCGTTCCCGAGAATTACTTATGATGAAGCAGTAGAAATAATAAACAAAAAGAATGTTCCGCTTATCCGCAAAAAAGCTGATGGCGGAGAAGAAGAGATAAGACCTTTCCCCTGGGGTGAAGATTTTGGCGCGCCGCATGAAGAAGCAGTTGTTGAAGATTACGACAGGCCGGTGATGGTTTATAACTGGCCATCAGAAGCCAAGGCTTTTTATATGAAGCGTGATCCTGAAAATCCCAAAGTAGTGCGTGGCGTAGATGTGCTTGCACCTGAAGGCTACGGCGAGATAGTTGGCGGCAGCGAGCGTGAAGATGATCTTGGGTTACTGGAGTCCAGAATTAAGGAACATAATCTGCCTATGGATGCGTTTCAATGGTATCTGGATCTCCGCAGGTTCGGCAGCGTTCCGCACAGCGGATTCGGTATGGGTATTGAGCGCGTTGTTTGCTGGCTCTGCAAGCTGGACCATGTGAGAGAATCAATTCCTTTCCCAAGGCTGATGTACAGGAACAGGCCGTAAACGGGGAAATAGAGAAGTATCTAAATAGTTAAACTTAGAAATTAACAACAATTTTATGACCGGAATAAATTTTGTAATAAACGAAAAAGGCAAGAAAAGTGCTGTTGTAATTGACCTTAAAAAGCATGGCAAACTTTGGGAAGATTTTTATGATACTTTAAAGGTAAGGCAAAGAAAAAATGAACCTAGAGAAACTATACAGATGGTGAAGGATAAACTTAAAAGATCCTCAAAATAGTAATGTATGAAATAGTATTTGCGCGCTCCGCCAGGAAAGATCTTCAAAGACTAAGTAATCTGGATATTAACAGAGTACTTAAAAAAATTGAAATGCTCGAATTTGACCCAAGGCCGCCAGGTTGTGAGAAGTTAAAAGGTGAGAGTAAATCTATGGAGAGTCAGAGTTGGTAATTTCAGAATAATTTATTCTATTTCAGATAAAAATAGAATAATTGACATAAGTTTAATCAGGCATCGAAGAGAAGCATATAAATAATGGAAACCATAATTATAGACGCATATAACCTGATGCATAAGGTAACTGAGCTGAGAGTACTTCTGGCTCAGTCGCAGGAAATTTGCGTTGATACAATGATTCAAAAATTGCGCAATCACTACCACGGCAGAAGCACAAAATGTATCCTTGTATTTGATGGCTTCGGACAGAATAAGCATGAAGGTAACATTAATGTAAAATTTTCTAAGACTTCCGTCGGTCCTGATTACGGGCACGCTGACGCATTGATAAAACATCTGATCGAAAAATCAAGAAACCCTAAGCTGATGAAAGTAGTCTCATCTGACAGGGAAGTTGTCATGTTTGCAAAGGAGTGCGGCTCCAGAATTCTGTCTTCTGAAAGCTTTTGGGGTGAAGTAAAGGAAAGGCGCATAGACCGTATTGAAGCGATCCGCGAATCAAAAGAAAAACCCGCAGTAGTAACGCGTGGTGAATTTGAATTTTTGCTTAAGGAATTTACAAAAAAATAATATATGCACGTAATAGAAACTCAAAATCTGTACAAAGAATACACACAGAAGTTTTCGAAGCAGAAAGTGAATGCTTTGAATGACTTTACTTTTAATGTTGAGCAGGGCGAGATATTTGGGCTGCTTGGGCCCAACGGGGCGGGTAAAACAACGCTCATAAAAATTCTGCTTGCAATAACTTTCCCCACAAACGGCTCGGCAAAGCTTTTTGGAACTGATGTAAAGAACCATAAAGCCAAGACAAAAGTAGGCTACCTGCCGGAAAATCACAAGTTTCCCAGTTATTTAACCGGAGAGCAGGTTCTTTCGTATTACGGGCAGCTCTCAGGTATGAGCGCGGGCGCTGATATGAACAAACGCATTGATGAAATGCTGGGAATGATGAACTTAACACAGTGGCGAAAAACCAAGATCAAAAAATATTCCAAAGGTATGATGCAGAAACTGGGGCTCGCCCAGTCAATGCTAAGCGATCCTGATCTGATCTTTCTGGATGAACCTACAGACGGAGTTGACCCCATTGGAAGAAAAGAGATCCGTGATATTCTTGCGCAGATAAAATCACGCGGCAAGACGATATTCCTGAATTCGCATCTGCTTTCTGAAGTTGAAATGATTTGCGACCGGGTAGCTATATTAAATAAGGGAGACCTGATAAAAGAAGGCAATGTTGATGACCTGACAAAAGCCGAGAATATTTTCGCGATACATACTGTTGAAGCGCTTACAATGGATGTGAAACAGAAAGTACTTGCAATTGACGGTAATGCCGGGATTGGAGAGCGCGAAATAAACACAGAAGCCGGAATTGATAAGCTGAACGGTATCATTGATTCCCTGCGCGACAGTGGTGTGAAGATACAATCTGTAAACCAGAAGACAAATACTCTTGAGGAATTATTTATTAACGTAATTAAAAAGGATAATACCAACTAAGGATATATAATGCTGACAATAATTCAAAATACTTTCCGTGAAGCATTGGCAAAGAAAATATTTATTGGTTATTATATATTCTATGCCATTGTTATACTTATAATGATATTCCTTGTGAACATGGATTCTGTTGAAGGCGTAATGAGCCTTGCTGATTCAAAAATGCTGGTTCAGCAGGTCGAAACAGGGTTTTTGACAATATCATGGAACCTGATAATTTTCTTCTCGCTTATTTCAACTGCTTCATTTATTCCCTCTATGCTTGAAAAAGGAACAATTGATCTTTTGATATCAAAGCCGATCTCAAGACCAATGATACTTGTTTCAAAGTATTTGGGAGCAGTTTTATTTGTATTCTTAAGCATGGTTTTCCTTATGGGCTCGATCTGGCTTATACTTTCGCTTAAATCCGGTTACTGGGATCCGACATTTTTACTTTCGATTGTATGGTTAACACTGGCTTTTGCGGTTATGTACAGTATTGTTGTTATAATTGGCTTAACTACACAAAGCACTGTTGTGGCAATACTTGTTAATTTTTTCCTGATATTTGTACTTTGTCCTGTGCTTTCTGTAAGAGAGGCTGTTGTGTTCAGCCTCGTCACAAATGAAACGGTTCAGTTCGTTTTTGATTTCCTGTATTACTTATTCCCGAAGCCGGGAGAGTTCAGGGATATAACAACTGCATTGATCAATGGTGATACTATTAATATGTGGAAGAGTTCATCAAATGCGGAAACCGGAATATTTACGGTTTCATGGCTCTCTCCTATTAGCTCAGTATTATTTTTACTTGTAATAATGGCATACTCAATATACTATTTCGCTAAGAAAGACTATTAGTCAAATACCAAATACCAAATATCAAATTGTGAAAAATACTAACTCGAAAATTTGTGTTCTGTTATTTACTATTTGTTATTTGTTATTTGCCGAAGGTTGCGGTAAGAAGCTTGATCCCGACCCTTTACCGCTTACGGTTAAACAAAATCTTGCATTACTGCAAACTGATCCGCAGTTTGTGATGTACTTCAATTTCAAAAAGATGCGTGATACTAAGTTCTGGGAACAGTTCCTTTCTGATTCTGTTTTCAGCGCGGAACGCAATTTCGGGGGATTCCTGAACCTGATAAATCAGGCCGCAGGCGTAAGCATATCAAACGGAATTGATGAAATGTACTTTTCCAATTCATGGATTGGTGATAATGCAATTGTTGTTAAAGGTACTTTTGACCGCAAAAGAGTGAATGATTATGTATCCGCTGATACGCTTTACACAAAAATAGATTATCCCAACGGCATTACAGTATATAAACAGGTTGATGCAAACCTGAATTTCTACTTTAAAGATGACTTTACTCTTTGCGCCAGCAATTACCTTAAACAAATTGAAAATACATTCACCGTTACCGATACATCCACGGCAGGACTTCTGACTAACATAAATCTGATGAAAGAGATTGAACAGATAAAGCACAAAGATAACCTGTGGATGATATCCAACCAGAAGCTATTTATTCGCGGAATATTTGAGAATTTTTCCGATATGAATAAAAAGAAAAGCAGTGTTCTGCCAGGCGGCGAGCCGGGTGACTCATTGAGCCTGAGCGATACAACACAAAACGATAACATGAATGAGCTGTTTTCGATATATAAGAAGATAAACTCAGTCGCATTTTCGCTCAAGATGACAAATGATATTGAGATCATAATGCAGAACGAATGTGAAGATCTGAATTCAGCAACCGAGCTTAAGAACCGCATGGAAGCCGTGATAGCGCTTGCGAAACTTTCTACAACGCTCAGCGGCAAGAAACCGCCCCCGGCAATAAAGATGCTTGATAAAGTTGAAACGGAAGTTTATGATAACACGGTAATACTTGAAGCTAAATTAAACGAAAACGATATAAAAGAATTAAGACAACAAAAGATCTTTTAAAACTTTATATGCCTTTATGGCTTAATTAAAACATTATGATATCACCTGTATTAACAGCGGTTACTGTTGGAGTAAATGCATTTGTTGTTAAGGTTGAAACTCATTTTTCCACACAAGTTCCTTCCAGGTTCATTATTGTTGGCTTGCCTGATAAAGCCGTTTCAGAAGCATCTGAAAGAGTAGTTGCTGCGATAAAGAATTCCGGGTATTACACTCCCAACAGAAGAATTACAATTAATCTTGCACCGGCTGATATTAGAAAAGAAGGCAGCGGTTTTGATCTGCCCATAGCGCTTGGCGTAATTTGTGAGGCGGACCAGATAAAACCTGATATGTTCGCGGATCATATTTTTGTGGGTGAGCTATCTCTGGATGGGAAGCTCAGACCCGTCAGGGGAGTATTGCCTATTGCAATTGAGGCAAAGAAACAGGGGATAAAAGGGCTAATAGTACCCGAGGAAAATGCCAAAGAAGCCGCTATGGTTGATGGAATTGATGTTTTCCCGCTTGGTTCGCTTCAGGAGGTTGTGGAGTTTTTGAATAATGGCGGGGGGTTGGAGCCATACAAAGTTGACCTGAAAGAAATATTTAACGTTGATCAGAAAAGCATAGTTGATTTTGCAGATGTGAAGGGGCAGCATGAAGTTAAACGCGCACTTGAAGTAGCAGCCGCAGGCGGTCATAATATTATCATGGTCGGACCCCCGGGTTCAGGCAAAACAATGCTTGCAAAACGTATCCCCACAATACTACCGCCAATGACATTTGACGAAGCCCTCGAAACCACAAAAATTCACTCCGTTGCAGGCTTACTTCCATCTAATACTGCGCTTGTTTCAATCAGGCCGTACCGCTCACCGCATCATACTATCAGTGATGTTGCTCTTGTTGGCGGGGGACCCGCCGCGAAGCCGGGTGAAATATCTTTCGCGCATCATGGTGTGTTATTCCTGGATGAGCTTCCCGAATTCAAAAAAAATGTGCTTGAAGTTATGCGGCAGCCGCTGGAAGACGGTAGGGTTACTATTTCAAGATCGAAAGTAAGCGTTGATTACCCGTGTAATTTTATGCTTGCATCTGCTATGAATCCATGCCCTTGCGGCAATTACGGTAACCCTAACCAGGATTGCCAGTGTCAGCCTCAGCAGATACAGAGATATATGTCCAAAATATCGGGTCCGCTGCTGGATAGAATTGATATCCATATCCAGGTGCAGTCAGTTAAATATAAAGAGCTTTCTTCAACAACTGCGGGTGAGCCATCTGGGGATATCAGGCAGCGTGTTATCAAAGCCCGAGATTTTCAGATAAGGAGATTCAAAGATAAAAAGCATATTTTCTGTAATGCTGATATGCAGTCAAAGGATATCAGGGAGTACTGTAAAATAGATACTGCAAGTGAGGAGCTGATGAAAATGGCAATTACAAAACTCGGACTCTCAGCGCGCGCATACGATAGAATACTGAAAGTTGCCCGTACGATTGCAGACCTGAATGGCGATGAAAATATTAATTCTGCGCATATCAGCGAAGCTATCCAGTACCGCTCACTGGATAGAACAATGTGGATGGGGTAAGATTCAAATTTAAAATAACAAATAACAAATGCTAAATTATCCTGGCGCGCGAAAGTATAGATCTCGACTCGTGCCACGAATAGAATGACCGAAAAATAAATTAGAGTTTGTTAATGTCTTCATTTCAATCTTATTGTAGAAACTGGTTTCGTGGCACGAGTAAAACAACAAAAAATAAAACAATGTCCAGATACCTTTTAATATTGTTTTTCTTAGTTCCTTCAATGTTTTCTCAAGCAATTCCGGAAAAATTCCTTGATGCCCTGATATATAATAAACCGGAAATTACAGATTATGTAAATAAAGATGAGCTTACCAAGAGCCAAAGACTCGGTGTATCTTATACCGGGGCAAAAGAAAAATGTTTGATTGGATATGAATTACCTGAAGAAGTTCAGGCTGGAATATTAAGTGGTAAGTACAAATATGAAGTTAAGGAACAGCCTGTTGAAGATGGATTTACAGAAGTAACATTCGTTGTTCCGGATTTAAATTTCAGCAGGGTTTATTATTTTCGGGGTGGATTTGTAACCAACAGCACATATTATTCCCGTAAATGGCTAAGCAAAGAAAGCAAATACTTCGCGTTCAGCATTGAAGAGCCAAAGTATTTCAATGAATATTGCATCAAAAGACTTGATGATTTTGTTGATATGATAGCTGATACCCTTGGCTTCACTATTTCAGAAAAAAATATACTGGAAAAGCAGAAAATTGGATACATATTTTGCGCTGATGAAAGTGGAGTTGAAAAGATTACTGGCTTTAAAGCAAAAGGTATGGCAATGCTTGGAAGTGATGAAGTAGTTACATCATACCAAACACATTTTCATGAAGTCGCACATATTTTAATTAACTATAAGCTTAAAAAGCTAGGATTATACACACTACCATTCTTTATGGAAGGATTCGCCGTCGCCGTGGGCGGAAGGGGAGGCATGGCTCCCAGAGTTGTTACTGATCTGGGCTATTACCTCGAAAAATCAAGTATACTGACATACGATTCAATATTAATTAACGAAAGATTTTACAACAATGACGCAAGCATGAGCTATGCAGTAGCGGGATTGTATAATGCATTCTTGCTGAGTGAACTTGGAGGTGAGAAGTATCTGGAATTGTATAAGAAAGCGAATGGGGAATTGGAGTATGTGAAAGAAATTAGCAATGACATAATTAATTCATTGGCAAAAGTGAATTTTCAGGAATTTCTAGTGACCTACCAGAATAATCAAATATTTGAATTTGATATTCTGAAACTTAAAAATGACAACTGTCAAATGATAATTGGTGTTGGTACTATTTGTGACGAAGGTAATATGTTACACTGTAAAATATATTCCGGAATGGTTTTTGGCGATACTTTAACCAAAGTTGAGAAGAATTACCAAAGCAGAATCTATTCAATCAATCATTTTAGGGAAGTATATAACAATGCTTTTAATTATTTAATAACCTCTAATGAAACTACTATAAAAGTATATGATCTTTTTAATGATGAAATAATCGGGGTGTTTGAGAAATCATTTTCTTTAAATGATCAAATTGTGCTTGATAAAAGTTTTAATGAGTTTGGTGTTTATAAAAATATTTTTAGAGGGAATTTCCATTTAAATACATTAACTTCAAAAACAAATCCTTGAGCTATAACACTATTATCATAGGCGCAGGCGCAGCTGGACTAATGTGCGCCATCGAAGCCGGCAAACGCGGCAGGAGAGTACTTGTACTTGAGCATGCCGAGAAGATAGGAAAGAAAATACTTATCTCCGGGGGCGGAAGGTGCAATTTCACAAATCTTGATGTGAGACCGGAAAATTTTATTTCAAATAATCCGCATTTCTGCAAATCCGCGTTGGCAAGGTACACACCGCAGGATTTTATTACACTTGTTGAAAAACACGGAATAAATTATCATGAAAAAAAGTTGGGACAGCTTTTTTGTGACGGCTCAGCGATTGAAATTGTGCAAATGCTGCAAAAGGAATGTGATGATGCAGGTGTTGAAATAAAAGTAAACTGTAACATTGATAAAATTGAACAAAATGATAATTCAAACAGCGAAACAGAGTATTGCATTACAAGTAATATTGGAGAGTTTATTTCTGAATCACTTGTTATAGCCACAGGGGGGATATCAATTCCGCAAATGGGAGCTACTGATTTTGGCTATAAGATCGCAAAGCAATTCGGAATAAATTTGATTAAAGCCTATCCGGGTTTAGTGCCTTTTGTTTTAAAAGATAATCCATTTACTCAACTAAGTGGTGTATCGTTGGAAACAAAAGTAAGTTGCAATAATAGAAGTTTCAGAGAGAATATTCTTTTTACCCACAGGGGTTTAAGTGGTCCCGCAATACTTCAGATTTCAAACTATTGGAAAAAGAACGATGAACTAAAAATAGATTTACTTCCGGAAAAGAACATTGTATCAATTCTAATTGAAAACAAAACTAACAAAGTTGAACTTGTAAATTTTCTTTCTCAATTTTTTCCAAAACGTTTTTCCGAAATTTGGTGTGAATCATTTTTTTATTCTAAACCCGTCAATAAATTAAACGAAAGGGAGATCCAGTTAATATCTCAAAGATTACATAATTTAATTATTATTCCTTTTGGCACCGAAGGATTTGGCAAAGCTGAGGTAACAAAAGGCGGAGTTGATACAAACGAACTTTCAAGCAAAACTATGGAATCAAAAAAAGTACCCGGACTTTATTTTATTGGTGAAGTGGTTGATGTAACAGGCTGGCTTGGAGGATATAACTTCCAGTGGGCATGGGCAAGCGGCTTTGCAGCAGGGCAATATGCATAATTAAGGGTACAACCTTGCTCCATCAATAACCGGGAATACATACTCATCATAAACCTTTACCTGAATATTCATATCAGGCTGAAGCTGCGACAAATAATAAGTATCAACATACCAACGGGCTGATAGCATTTTAAATTCGCCGGAATTATCTTTTATCTCAAATCTTAAATTAACAAAACGGTTTGCCGGACTTGTACCCGATTGCCCTTCTGGTCTTACACTGATAATTCTTGCCTCTCTGAACTCAGCTTTTTTCTTTAATTCTTCAAGATCTCTTAATTTATTTCTTTCTGTTTCATCGCGATTCATATTCTTTGCAAAAAGCCTGTAAAAAAACACTGCAAGCAAAATTATTACAACCAGCGGAATGAAAACCGCTAAATACAAACCCAGACTATCCATAATAATTAAATTAGTTCAATATCCTTAATAAAAGCTCGCGTTTTCTCTTTGAAAAAGTATTTTCTGGTCTTAATCTTTTTAATGCTCTTTCACAACCAGGCAATGCGTAGTTAATTTCCTTTGTTGCAAGTGGATCATCAATTTCACTTAGCGCAAGCAGTGTGTAATAGAACGGGAACCGGCCCCACTTCCCTGATTCATCGCGGTTGCTGTGTAGCGACATCAGTCCGTTTGAAATGTGTTCCCTGTATTTTGGCAATCCCCCTGCATTTAAGTAGCGCCATAACCCGATTGTACAAGCGGCGCAGCAAAAAGTACCAAGCGGTTTGCCGGCATCTTCAGATGCTTTCAGCATCATGTAAAAACGCTCATTAGTCTTTTTCAGTGTCTCCGGTTTTGAACCGGCAATTTGTGAAAGCTGCAGAACAACGCGGGCCGATTCTTCCGCCATAATATGTCTCATCGAAGCGCAAAGAAGCCTTTCACCCGTGAATGTATATACAGGTGAATTCATATCTTTTCCTGTCAATCCGTAACTATGGTTGTAAGAATATTCTGTATCGTATCTTGTAGATATCCAGTCAACGATCTCACGGGCTACCGATTTAGATATCTTCTTCCCGAAAAATAATGCTTCATTAACATTATCTACGGTCCTGAAAAGACTTGATCTGTTTAGCAGTGACATAACTTTAGCTTTTTAATGTTTATAAATTAAAATGCTTAATTAATACCGTACTGCAAAAAATCGTTACGCGTTTTGTAGCAATTCGTGTCTTGGAGCCTGCATGCACTCTTCGCTGCAGGAACGAGCCCACTTTTCTTCACAAGCTTCGCACTCAAAGTGCTGCTTGTGGCAGTCAAGATTCGCGCAATTCACATACCTGTCAGTTGGAGCTCCGCAATGATGACACTTGCCTGTGATAACATACTCATCAGCAAAGTTTACGGGAACAGATATCCTCTCATCAAAAACATAACATTTGCCTTCAAAAAGTTTTCCTTTAACTTCAGGGTCATGTGAATAATTTACTATACCGCCGTTAAGCTGGTAAACATCCTTAAATCCCTGCTGCAAAAGGTAACCCGAAAGTTTTTCGCATCTTACGCCGCCCGTGCAATATGTTAAAACTTTTTTATCTTTAAATTGCTTGAATTCATTTTCAACCCAATCGGGGAACTCACGGAATGATCTAACAGGGGGGCGGATAGCATTTTTAAAATGCCCCAGGTCAAACTCATAATCTGTTCTCCCATCCAGAATGATCACATCATCCTGCTGCATAAGCTCCAGCCATTCTTTGGGTTCAAGATGTTTGCCGCTTAAAACGTTTGGGTCAAGATCCACAGGCAGCCTGAATGTAACAAGCTCCTGCTTAACCCTCACATGCATTTTTTTGAAAACATGCCCGTGAGTTTCATCTATTTTGAACCATAGATCTTTGAATCGGCTATCAAGCTTCATATGCTCCATATACTTTTCAGTCTGGCTTTGTGAACCGCTGCATGTGCCGTTTATTCCTTCAGGTGAAATTAATATTCTGCCGCGCAGACCGAGATCTCTGCAATATCCTAAATGCTCTTCAGCGAAGAATTCGGGATTATCGATCTTCACATATTTATAATACAATAATATTCTGTACATGATAAACAAAAATATCAATTTAATGAGCAAATAAAAATGAACAATAATATTCTGAACTTTCCTGTGTTTTATGCTGTTTTTAATGATAATTATGCATAATATTTGTTAATGAAAAGTAATGATGTAAAACAGGCTACGGGCGCCGGTGAAAGAGAAGTACTGGAAAGTGAAGAGCTTAAAGCTGAACTAAGCAAAGGGAATTATACTACTGAAAGGGGATTCAGTATTAATCGTACCTTTACCGCACTTAAATATCCAAATTACAGACTTTGGTTCTGGGGGCAAATGATATCTATGCTGGGTACGTGGATGCAGATAACAGCGCAGGGATTTTTGATATATGATATAACCCGTTCACCGGCATATCTTGGGTATGTGGGTTTTGCCTCCGGAATTCCTACCTGGCTATTCATGTTATATGGCGGCGTGATTGCTGATAGATTTTCGAGGCGGAAAATACTTGTAATTACGCAATCAGTTATGATGGCGCTTGCTGCAGTACTTGCAATACTGACTTTTACTTCTTTGGTGCAGCCATGGCATATCATAGTATTGGCATTTCTGCTTGGAACAACAAATGCTTTCGATGCCCCATCCCGGGTTTCTTTTGTTAATGAACTGGTTGATAAACCTGACCTCACCAACGCTATTGCACTGAATTCAACAATGTTTAACACTGCGACTGCAACGGGTCCGGCTATTGCGGGTATTGTTTACGCGGTTGCGGGACCGGCCTGGTGTTTTACGATCAATGCCCTTTCCTTTATTGGTGTACTTATTGCCTTAAACAGAATGAAACTTAAAGAACATTTGATTTCATTAAGCGGAAGATCTGCGTTTTCCGAAATTAAAGAGGGACTAAAGTATATCGTGAAGGATCCTGTCATAAGAGTACTTATGTTCTTGGTTGCTTCAATGAGTCTTTTTGGCTTATCATTTGCCACGCTTCTTCCCGCATGGTCGGTAAATATTCTTGGGGGTGATTCTGCAACGAATGGATTTTTACAATCCACGCGGGGTGCCGGCGCACTGGCAAGCGCGCTGTTTATTGCTTCACTTGGCAGATTTGAATACAAAGGCAAGTTACTTACTATAGGCTCAATTGCGTTTCCATTCATAATGTTTATATTTTCGTTTGTACATATTATACCACTTTCATTGGTTATTATCTTTGCATTAGGCAGCGCATTAATTCTTGCAATGAACACCGCCAATTCACTTGTACAAACACTGGTACCTGACCGGCTGCGGGGACGTGTTATGGGTGTTTATACATTGACATTCTTCGGACTGCTTCCGGTCGGATCATTACTTATGGGAATACTTGCTGAGCATTTTGGCGAAGCGGAAGCTATACTGATCTGTTCAGTTGTAACATTGATCATTGCTCTTTCTATCTTCTTCTTAGCTCCGGATATTAAAAAACTTAAGTAATTGTTATTATTCTACTTGCTTTGAGTTCTTGTATGACTGTAATCATAGTAATATTACTGCAAACCCTGCTATTTTTGTATAGAAGTTATAATACGGAATTTCAATGGAAAGCACTATAAAAGATCAGGATAACGGAACAAAAATTTCGAATTCACAAAATCACATGGATCACTTTGCGGAATTCAGGAATAATATTATTGGTTATGATGCTGAATTTAAAACTCCTTACGGCAAAAAAAAATTGGTGTATGCAGATTGGACAGCCAGCGGAAGGCTTTACAAACCGATCGAAGAAAAATTATCTTATGAATTTGGCTCGCTGATAGGCAATACACACACAGAAACAAATGTAACCGGTTCATCAATGACCCTTTCGTATTTGAAAGCAAAAAAGATAATCAAAAAGCATGTAGGTGCTGATGATAGTGATGCGATAATCGCAACAGGTTCAGGAATGACAGGTGCTATGCTGAAGCTGCAGCGGATGCTGGGGTTCAAAGTTCCATCACGGCTCAGGCAGTATTTAAAGATACCCGATGAACAAAGACCAATTGTTTTTATTACGCATATGGAGCATCACTCCAACCAGACCACCTGGCTTGAAACAATTGCGGATGTTGAAATTATTGAACCCGATGAGAACGGTCTGGTTGATATTAGTCATCTTGAAACTCTGCTGAGAAAATATCAAAACAGAAAAATTAAGATTGCTTCAATAACTTCGTGCAGTAACGTAACCGGAATATTCACCCCGTACCACAAAATTGCTGAAATAATGCACAGGCACAACGGCTGGTGTTTTGTAGATTTCGCATGTTCTGCCCCGTATATTGATATCAATATGCACCCCGAAGATCCCCTTGAAAAACTTGACGCGATATTCTTTTCGCCGCATAAATTTCTTGGCGGACCCGGCAGTTCAGGGATACTTATTTTTAACCGAAATCTGTATGACAGCCATTTTTCACCAGATCAGCCGGGCGGCGGAACTGTTAAGTGGACAAATCCCTGGGGTGAGCATAGTTTTTATGAAGATGTTGAATTAAGGGAAGATGGCGGTACGCCGCCGTTTATGCAGACAATCAAGGCGGCTTTGGCAGTGAAACTGAAAGATGAAATTGGTACCGGAAAAATTGCCGCCCGCGAAAAGGAGATAACAAAAAGGGTGTTCAGAAAGCTGAAGAAAATATCCAATCTGCATCTGCTTGCTGAAAACATTGAAGAAAGGCTGCCGGTGATCTCTTTCTACATAGATGGTATGCATTATAACCTTGGCGTAAGGCTGCTGAATGATATGTTCGGGATACAGGTAAGAGGAGGCTGCTCGTGCGCGGGTACATATGGGCATTACCTGCTTCATGTATCAAAGAAGAAATCTCATAAGATCACTCAGATGATAGAACATCACGATCTTTCTGAAAAGCCCGGCTGGATAAGAATGTCGCTCCATCCTGTTATGACGGATGAAGAGATTGATTATATCCTTAACTCAGTAGAAGAGCTCTCAGTTAATCACAGAGAATGGGCATATGATTATGAATATGACCCTCATGAAAATAATTTTGGTCATAAAACAAAGCCCGAGTTCGAAAAAGATTCGGTTGAGAACTGGTTTAAAGATTAAGAGCCTGAAAATTGATTATAAAGTACCCGGTTGTATACTTTTTCTATGTTTGATGCCATTATGTCCACGGTAAATTTCTTAATCATCAACTCGTAACTTTTCTTGCCCATTACGTTTCTTAATTCTCCATCTCCGCATAACTGCATCAGCTTTTGGGAAATACCTTCAGCATCTTTATCTTCCAATACAAAGCCATTTACACCTTCTTCAACCATCGCGGGCATATCACCAACGCGGGTTATTACCATTGGTAATTCCTGCGCAAGCGCATGCAGCATCGCATAGGGGAAAGTCTCGCCGCCGCCTTCAACCGAAGTATGCGCGTAAATATCAAATGCTGAGTACATTGATTTTATATCACTACGGAATCCCGGAAATATGGTTCTATCGCTGATTCCAAGTTTCACCGCGAGATCGTGCAGCTTGCCGCTAAGCTCTCCATCACCAACTATCATAAGCCTGCTTTTGGGAAACGATCTCATGACTTCAGGATAAGCACGTATCAGGTATTCCTGACCTTTAAACGGCACCATTCTTGCAGCATTGCCGATTAAGATTTCATCATCCTTTACTTCAAATTCCGCGCGTATCTGTTTTCGGGTTTCAGGGTCTTTTTTGTTTTGTTCCGGGTCCAGGCCAAGATGCAGCAAAGTTATTTTTGACGGGTCTATTTTATCTTCATTTATCAGCAGCTCTTTGGTGCAAACACCATCCACCATAAAATGGTGAATGAGAAATTTGTTTCTGTACCAGTGAGTCAGATTATGTGAAATGCTGTGAAAGCTGTGAACGTTAGAAACATGCTTGACTCCCGCAAGTTTCGCCGCAAACGCACCGGCGGTTCTATCGTAGTTGGTGTTAGAGTGTACGATATCGATATTGTTTTCTTTTACGAAACGCCCAAGAATCCTTGAATTTTTCCACAAATCGCTTTTGCCGGAGTGCTCAGGGTAGTCTAACGGAAATACGCCGATGCCGTCTTCCAGGCATCGCGCGTAAATTATGTTATCTTTTCTGCAGGAAACCCACACTTTGTGCCCCTTTTGAGTAAGCAGCTTAGCTAACTGGTACACAAAAAACTCACCGCCGCCGTAAATATCCAGCGCGTTTAAAAGGAGTACATTTAATGGCTTATTATTAGTCATTTCAGTGCAAAATTAGGGTTTAAATACGTTATATTAAACATTGAAAAAAAGACATAGAAAAGAGTGTAAAAACCTGATAAATGTCAGTTCATAATATAGTATAAATCATATGATATTATGACCTAACACGTTAATTTAGTAGCGGTAAAAAATATTCTGTTCAATAAAACATACAAAATTTATCATAATGGAAACTATAAATTATAAGGATGTAAGTTCAAAAGAACTTGGTTTTGCAGCAAGAAGAGGAAAATATTACGATGTTAATGATATTTTGAAATCAGGGCTGCCCTTAAAAAACAAGGATGCTGAAAATTTTGAAAAGCTAGATGTTATTTACAGAACATTATGCGCAGTATTATTCAACTTTGTTCCTACAAGCGGTCACCCCGGAGGTTCAATATCTTCGGGCAGATTTGTTTCATCAATACTATATAATATTTTGGACTTTGATATCAAAGATCCTTTCCGCGACGATTCTGACCTGGTAGTGTACGCAGCCGGTCATAAGGCGTTAGGGCTATATGCAATGTACGCTTTGAGAAATGAACTTGTAAGAGCTTACAGACCTGATTTACTACCCGATGAAAAATACCAGATGAGGCTTGAAGACTTACTGGGTTTCAGAAGAAATCCAGAGAATGAACTTCCGTTGTTCCATAAATATAATGCAAAAGCTCTGGATGGTCATCCGACCCCTGCAACTCCGCATGTAAAAATTGCTACTGGAGCAAGCGGTGTTGGCGATACTGCCGCATTCGGCTTGGCTTTAGGTGCCATAGATTATTTTGGCGAGAATGCTCCGCAAATTCACGTGATTGAAGGTGAAGGAGGAATGACACCGGGCAGGGTAGCAGAAGCATTAGCTGCTGCTTCAGCTATGAGGCTGCATAATATTAAGTTCCATATTGATTTTAACCAGGCATCTATTGATTCAAACCGGGTGTGCCGCGAAGGTGAATTAAAAGGCGATTACGTGCAATGGAACCCGATGGAATTGTGCTACCTTCATGATTTTAATGTGATATATGTTGATGATGGAAAGGACTTTGGTAAAATTGCCGCCGCACAGTTGTTTGCAAAGAAGATAGATAACAAAATGCCTACAGCAATTGTTTACCGTACTGTAAAAGGATGGAAATACGGCATTGAAGGCAGGGCATCACACGGTGCGGGACATAAGATGAATTCCGAAGGCTATTATCATGCATGTGATGAATTCGAAGCAGCATTTAGCGTGAAGGTTCCGCATTTTGAAGGCGAAGCTACGCTGAATAATATAGAAAAATGTTTCTTTGATACTTTAATGACAATACGCGGCGTTGTTGAAAAGGAAAATTACCTTAAATATTTCGCCGATGCGATAGAAGAAAGTAAAAAAAGATTAATTAATGACGACAGAAAACCAAAAGGAGAAGGCTCTGATAAAGATGCGCTGTATAAAGATAATATTTTAAACGAAAAAGAAACTCCTGCTGAATTAAACATTGTTCCGGGAGAAACAACAACTCTTCGCGGAGTTCTAGGCTCATCGCTAGGTTACATCAATAAAAGATCAAAAGGCGCGGTGCTTGGTGTCGCTGCAGATCTTCTAGGTTCAACTTCTGTGAATCTTGTTGGCTCGGGCTTTCATGAAGGTTTCTATGATGCGGTAGAAAACCCGGATTCAAGAATTCTTGCCGTTGGAGGTATCTGTGAAGATGCAATTGGCGGAATGATGGCGGGGCTTTCGGCGTTTGGTAAACATATAGGTGTAAGTTCCTCTTACGGCGCTTTCATAAGTGCTATGGAACACACCGCAGCAAGACTGCATGGTATAGGTGAGCAGAACAAAGTAATGCACTTTGGTGGAAAATATAATACATGGATTCTTATTAATGCACACGCAGGACTTAAAACCGGTGAGGATGGACCTACACATGCTGACCCGCAGTGCCTGCAGCTTATCCAGGAAAACTTTCCTCCGGGAATATTGATAACACTCACTCCTTGGGAGCCCGGTGAAATATGGCCGCTTCTTGCAGCCGGTTTAAAGCAAAGACCCGCAATTCTATCACCATTTGTTACAAGGCCAAATGAGCAGATTATGGATAGGGCAAAACTCGGTATCGCTCCGGCTACCGAAGCAGCAAAGGGCGTTTACGCGTTAAGAAAAGCTGATCCAAATCAGCCGCTTGATGGCTCAATTATTCTTCAGGAAAGCGGTGTTACAATTGAATTTGTTACAAAGGTACTGCCAATGCTTGATAAAGACGGTTATAATATGAATATTTATCACATATCAAGCGCCGAGCTATACGATGCTCATCCGAAGGAAGAACGCGAGGCGCTGCTGCCATATACAGTAAGGCGCGAAGCTTTAGGAATCACCGGATTCACACTTCCTACTATGTATAAATGGATAACCGGCTTTGAAGCCCGCTATAACATTCTGCATCCGTTCCGCAAAGGATATTACCTTGGCAGCGGTTCAGCTGAAAGCGTATTACATCAGGCCGGACTTGATGCCGAAACGATGTATGCTGAAGTGAAAAAATATATAGAAACTAAGTCGAGAGAAAAACTTTCTGTAAATTAGGCATCAGC